>JAZKEP010000215.1:19683-20995 GCA_040387015.1 Bacteroidota bacterium | reverse complement strand
CTTTTTGGGCTACGTGCGCAAAACTGATTTTGGCGGACGCATACCCCGGGCGCAGTTCATCGAGGTACTTGAACAGGGCAACGGAAGGCCCATAGGTTTCGAAGTAGGGGGAATGGAGATATTTTCTGAGCCGTTTAATGCCCGGGCTATCGAACGACTTTAAAACTTTAATGAGTTTGGCCAACTGCATACAAGTAAATTTTAGGAAGGTGTGTTAGAAGCTGCAAAAAGGGACACTGTCATGCTGACGAAGGAAGCATCTTGTATTTGGCTTACCAATGAAATACAAGTTTCTTCACTTCGCAGTTCCGATAGCTATCGGAATCGTTCAGAATGACAAAATCTCTTTTTAATAGAGTGTATCGTTAAATCCAAACAGCTTCTTAATTCCTCCGGTGGCTTAATTTTTATTTAATACTCGCTTTTATGTAGGAATCGGGGGCAGATTAAACAGAGCCAAAAACATGGGTACACAAAGGGGGTTCCCAATTCCTCAGTTCGAATAAAGTAAAAATTAGCATCTGTTTTTATGTAGGAATCAAAAAAATTTGTCTTTGGCAGCTTTTGTCCGCCTGGCGATACTTGTGCCCGACATCGCTAACAGCAACCCGTGTTTGATATGAGTCACTTATTTTTTTCATTCACCTCACCATACTCCACAACAGGGCAGGCAGCATTGCCTGCCTTGGGCGGGGAGATAGTAGAAAGGTTGACTACCCGGCCTCAGGGTTTGACTCCACAGCCACAAGGGTCGCCTCCACAGCCTCAGGCTTTGACTCCACAGCCCCAAGGGTTGGCTCCACAGTTCCAGGGTTTGACTCCACAGTTCCAGGGTTTGACTCCACAGCCCCAGGGGTTGACTCCACAGCCCCAAGGGTCGACTCCACAGAGATCTTTTGTGTTAAAATGGAGAAAAGTGAGGGTTTTCGGTTCAAAGATATTTCACGTACCTGTATTAAGTAACCTTCAAAATATAAAAGTATGGTAAGAACAGTAAGGGTAGATTTACCCATCGACAGCCCGAAAGAAAGTTTGGAGCTGTGTAAAGAAATATCGGAAAAGCATACGGCTTTAGGCTTGGCAAGTCCGCTGAACGGCTTTTTGGATATGGTGGAATTTGAAACCAAAAGAGCCAGTGCCGCCCAAAAACAAAAAGATGGTAACACCCGACAAGGCGATTCGCAGGCGCTGCACGGGCCCGAGACGCTGGTGAGCCCGACAAGCCGTTATCTGTCGATCATCGTCTATCCGCGAGGCGAGGGCTGACGATTTATTCGCCGGGGCTGTCGGATCACGGTCCGCCCATCCGTCC
>JAZKEP010000215.1:0-19673 GCA_040387015.1 Bacteroidota bacterium | reverse complement strand
TGCGGCATAGCTAAGGGGCAAACCAAGCAAACGCTTGATACCCTGTATTGGTATGTGCTGCAAATACGCGATGTGCTGCTTATTAAAAACCGCACCGAAGAAGAAAACCTTACCCAATGGGATTTTAATGTGGTAATTACTCAAACAGGAGCGCGCAGAAATGTGCGGGTAGATATACCTAACGATACTCCCTCTGACCTTTCGGAACTGGCCGATGCCATAAAAGCTAAAGATACTGCTCTTGGCGTAGCCAGCCCGCTCAATGGCACAGGTATTGACATGGCCGACTTTGGCACTAAGACCGCTGCTGTGGTAGCACTGGTAGCCGATGCTAAAACAGCAGACGCAGATGCCCAGGCACTGCACGGGCAGGCGCTTAACCTGCTGGGTTATATAGAAGGGCAAACCAGCGGAACCGCAGGCACTTTGTATTACGACTTAATTATTATCCGCGACCGCCTGCTTCAGGTATCTTTTGATGAAGAAGAAAATCTTACGCAATGGGGGTTTAAGGTGGTGGTAAGCGGCCATTCAACAGGCAAAAAAGCAGGAGGCGGAGAAACGCCCGAGCCTGTAACCGTGGAGGGCAACGTGCCCACACCCGGCCTTGTTACTGCCGATACCACCGGCATAACTATTACCCCCGCCACGGCCATCATTCTGCAGGCCTTTGGCACCGGTCTCCGGTTTTATTTCATGAACACACCAGGCGGCATACCGGGCCCTGCCACTCCCTATGTGGATGTGCAGGGAGGACAAAGCATCACCGTTAGCGCCCTGCAACTGGGCTATAGCATCACTGCTATTTACCTGTGTGTTGAGAATATAGGCATGACACCCGGCAGTTACATAATAACGTTTCTCTGAAACAAAAAGAGCGGACCGAAGTCCGCTCTTACACCCTTATCCCATCACCACAAAAGGAGAGTGGGGAGTAAATGTAGGAAGTAAAATTTAAATAATAAAACAGCGGTTGCCGAAAAGCTGGGAGAGAGTAGGCAGAAAAATTAAAACAAATAATATGGCAAGGGACAAAGCAAAAGATGACAAATATTTTAATTGCGAACAGGAACATGAGCGCAAATATGTTTCCGGTTTATACGTGCAACAAACAACAGTTTATAATTTTCTTGTAAGCAAGTGTAACACCAACGAAATCAAAAACAGTACTCACTTGGAAGTGTACACATTAATCCGTCAGAAACTCGGCTATCCAATTCCTATTTAAATACTCTAACAAACAGCGTTTGCCGAAAAGCTGGTATTGAAGAGAGTAATCAAGTGTGCCAAAAAGTAGCTGTTTTTCGAAATTCCATCAGGACTCTTGCAATATGGCGAAACCCTTTACAATAGCGGGATTATGAGCAAAATCTGTCTTTGGACAGTTTTTGAATAGTAGCTACAGTTTGTGAACACAAACAGCATCTACTAATGAATTATTAGAAACACTTTAAAACCTTAACCATGAAAAAGCTTCACACCATCAGCGTTTTATTGTTTACCTTCCTTTCTATAATGACATTGAGCGCACAAACCCTGGTTAACCAGGAATGGGTTGGAACTTCGGGCAGCCTTTTCCGCATTTACAATTTTGTGACGGGCGGCACGGATGCCAGCGGAAATATTGTAATTGCTTCCAATACGCTAAGCAGCCAAGGCGACCATATTATTCTAATGGTTAAGTATGATGCGGAGGGCAATACGATTTGGGAACATGAATATCACGGAAGCACGGAGGACAGCGGTTATCGTACGATAGGTGTGGCCGCCATGACCCTTGCCAACAGCGACATTTATATTACCGGTATGGAAATAGTTTCGGGCGATTCGACTGACGATGATACCACCCAGTTTATAACCATGCGGCTTGACAGCATGGGCGATGAAATTTGGAGGCGCACCCATGCGGGGTCTTATCACGGACCCGCCACCGGCACATCTATTTACTATTATCCCGACTCGGCTTTTTTGTTTGTAAGCGGCTCGGAAGCGGTAGCGCATGATGACCTGGCTTACACCCTTATTAAATATGACACAGCGGGTAACGAGTTGTTTGTGAGTAATTATGACAGCACAGGTTATATGGATATTGCTACGGGGTTGATACAATTGGGGCAGCAGTGGATGTTTTTGGGCGGTGTGAGCGGAGATACTACTACCAATTGGGATGTAACGGCAGCCGCTTTTAACCTGCACAGTGGAGCGCTGGAAGAGGTTTTCCGGTTTTACAATTTTTACGGTTACATGAACCGGACTGTGGATGTTGCGAAGAATGCACAAGGCGAAGTATATATACTGGGCGCAACTGACTCGGCAGGCATAACAAAAATGCACCTGTTGAAACTTACCCAATACTTAGAACTTATTTGGGAGGAAGAATATCTGGCCCCTGGTAGCCTGGGCACTGAGCCTAAAGCAATGGTGCTGGACGCCCAAACAGGCACAGCGGTTTTAACGGGCATAAGCTATAAACTCAATGGCGGCACCGATATGGTAACAGTGGCTTTTGGCATTGACAGCAATCTGCTTTGGGAGCGCAGCCTGAGTGCGGCCAACCCTGCCGCAGCGGCTAAAGGAAACGATGTAGCTATAGATCAGGATAAGAATATATACGTGGCAGGTGGCTTGCATAACGGCACCGACCTTGATTATGCCTTTGTAAGCTATAAAGCGGATGGCAGTATGCGCTTTGTGAAAACCTATAACCATTGCAGCGGTTGCGATGATGAGGCAAAATACATTTTCGTAACCCGGGGCGGAGCGGCAGTAGCCGGCAGCAGTATGGGCGCGGCTGAAAATGTGTATGTAACGTTGGGGTATAAAATGGCAGATGCGTTTATCCCTGCCGATTCGCTGAATGTTAATACGGCTTATGCCTTTTATGAAAACAGGGGGCAGATATTGGTAAACGATTCGACAGTTGCTGATAGTGTTTTCTTTTACACCAATGCAGGGAACCCGCAATTGTATGTGGGCGATAAAAGATTGAGCTACGTAATAGGGCACACCAATAACGACTCAATCCCTTATGTTGATACTCTATACAGAATAGATTTTACTATTGTGCCGAACATGGTAGGTGGTGAAGAATACACTAACGAAAAAGTTTTTTCGGATTCAAAGACAACTGCATTCTTGAATTATTACCTTGGACAGTTACCGGAGCCAATTACAGGAGTGGAAGGTCACAACCGCGTGGTACAAAAGGAAGTTTATGATGGTATTGACTGGCATTTATGCACTACCGAAGAGGGGATTAAAAATTACTTTGTTGTTTCACCGAACATGGATGCTACTGATATTCGTTTTAAATACACGGGGGCAGACGAGGTTAAGGTTGAAGATAATGTCTTGCAGTTGATTACGAGCATAGGCACTATACAGTTTGATACGCTAAAAGCTTATGAGATGGATGAGGAAGGAAGTATAATTGCTGAAATTGGAATAACCTATGACTCGCTGGGTATTGGTGAATACGGTTTTGTGGTGGATAGTTATGGAGTGCAGAATTATTTGGTGGTGGAGCATGGCTGCCAACCGGTAGGTGGGCCAAGAAGTGCCTCGGATAATTTGACATGGTCAACTTATTTTGGAGGAAGCAAATCGGATAATGGAAAAGATATAGATGCCGACCAAGACGGCAATATTTATGCAACAGGCCAAACAGCCAGTCTTGATTTTCCTGTTTCACCCGGGCTTATAGATTCATTGCCGGGTCCCAAAAGCATTTTTGTTTCTAAATTTAATACGGCTAACCAATTAGTTTGGTCAACATATTATGGTGGTGGAACCCCCAATAGTATAGCAACTGATCGTTTAAACAATGTATATATCGTTGGCCAAACCGATGATACCAGTCTCATTACTATTCCTCCTTCTTCACCTTCAGGTTTTTATCAGGATTTTCTGACTTGTTGCCTTACAGATGGGTTCATTGCCAGGCTAAATGTTAACACCGGGCTATTAAATTATGCTACTTATTATGGTGGCATCTCAAACGATAATTTTAGAGCTATTGCCGTTGACAATAAATCTAATGATATTGTAATTGGCGGAACTACTCAAGGGACAGACTTTCCTTTCGCGGCATCGCTTTGGGAGGATTTCTATGATACCCTTGGTAAGGCTGTTATATTGCAATTTGATTCAGCAGGTAATCGGCTTTGGGCTACCGGCTTTGCCTCAGATTCAAATGTTTTCATCTCTTATGCGATGATAAACGATGTTGCTTTTGATAAAAATGGCAACCTGCTTATTGCAGGAGAAACACCCAGCGGGCACAATTATTTACCATTTCGCTTTTCAAACTGCGGTTATACTCAAACCCATCAGGCGTATTATCCTACCGGTCTTAGCAATGCTTTTGTTGCAAAGTTTAAGCACTACATAGATTCTGGCCTCTATAATTATTATCTCTACTATAGTTCCGAATTTGGCGGAGTTGGGAATTGCGGTGCGCTTTGCATTGCAGCAGATACGGGGAATAATTTTTATATAGCAGGTTACACCGGCAATTGGATTTATTTCCCTTTTGCTAATCCAGGCAATGGCGCTTATTATAGTGATTATAATTGGAATATTGCAAATGACAGGCATGATGGATTCATCGCCAAGTTTGATACAGCTGGCTGTCTATTATGGTCTACCCTTTTTGGAGGGGATCAAGAGGATTTTTTTTGGGAAATGGATATAGATAATATGAACAATAAATATCTTATTGGCTATACTAATTCGCCCAATAACCCTTCCCGTTATAGAGACGGATATTATTTTGATACTACTTATACTATAAACAGTTCCACCGATTCTAAAATTTTCATTAGCTCTTTTAATGAAAATGATAGTCTTACCTGGTCAACTTTCTATGGAGGTTTAGGTGGTCACGATGCTGGTGGCTGCAAAATTGTGAATGACAACGACCTTTACATAGTAGGAAGTACCTCAAGTGGTCAAGGATATTCGAATCCCTTTGATAACTTTCCTTTGCGCTGGGCAGCCGGTGATTATATTGATACCACTTTTGTCAACCCCAACCCATATAATTTTGAACCCTTTATAGCCCGATTTAGCCTTAACGATGTTATACCTACAGCTATTAAAAAGATTGATATGTCGGGCGAATCATTGTCGCTACGCATATATCCAAATCCGAACGGGGGGCATTTTATTCTTGAAATTAACTCCGAAAGTGTGCAAGATGTTCAAATAGAGATGTTTGATTTGGTGGGTAGGAAGATTTTCATGGATTATGAAAATGGCTCGCCTTATATTAAATCATTTAATTTAACCGAACTGCCTGAAGGAGTTTACTTTATAAAGGTAATACAGGGAAGTGAGCAGCAGGCTGTTAAGTTTGTTAAGCAATAATTCGATGTTATGAAAGTCAAATGCTTCATTTTATTGATATTGTTTGCCGGTGTTTTTATAAAAAGCAAGGCGCAAATATCTGGTGGTGAGATGTTTTATACTCAGGATTCTGTAAACCCAATGAAATTTGAGCTAACCATAAACTTCTATTGGGGTGGTGGGCCTTTTTATCAAGATTCGGCTGAGGTAGATTGGGGTGACGGCCTTGGTTGGGTTTATTTTCAATCCTGGTCCAGTATTGGGTTTGATCATTATAAGTGTACATTCAAAGGTAGCCATACCTATTCAGCTATTCCTATCAATGGAATTTATCTTATCTCCATAAGTTATTCCAGACGTTTCAGTGGTATGGCTAATATTTGGGGCGGTGGAGGTTTCGGTGAGGGTTTTTGTTTGCTTGCAGTGATTAATTTAGAGAATCAATCCTCCCTGATTGGTAATCACTCACCAGTCATAAATAATGATCCATTTTTCAATTTTTTTCTTCGGAATCAGCCTATTTATTCTGCTCCCTTGGTTACAGATGCAGATGGGGATAGTTTAGTTATTACGCGTATGGTTCCTTTTGCAGGCAGATATTCGCAGGTTGGGGCTTATCAATACCCAGAGCAGGTTATGCCCGGTGCAAGTAATAAATTCGCCATTGATTCTATAACCGGTGAAATAGTTTGGGATAGTCCGCAAACTTCGGAGATATATAGTTTCGCGTATCGCATCCTTGAATATCGCAATGGAAATTTACTTGGTTGGGTTATGCGTGACCAAAACATTTACGTTCTTGCAAACCCCAATTCAGTCTCTGGGTTATTGGCTGATGATTTAACTGTTTCTCCCAATCCTGCTACTACTAAACTTTTTTGTAACCTTGCCCATACTATTCCCAAAATCACACTGCAAATACTTAGCATAGATGGCAGAGCATTAACGCAACCGATGCCCGCCCAACAAAGCAAAACAGAAGTAGATATAAGCCATTTACCTGCTGGGCTTTACTTTTTAGTGGTGCAGGATGAGAAACAGAGAGCGGTGAGGAAGTTTGTGAAGGAGTAGCAAAAAGTCACCGACCTTTTTGCTATTTAAAACTTTCCATTGCGCTGCGCTTAACACTTGGAAGAGCGTGACAGGTAAGTTTTTGGTAATACATTAAATAATAATGAGGATATATCTTACCAGCCTTATTTTTTTAGCCCCCGCTCTTCCTTGTCTTCCGTAGGTTGAATAGAAATTTCAATAATAAAAGGTCTCTGACCTGCATCTATTCGAGTTTTCAAATAAAACAAGCCTCCCCGCCTCCCCGCTAAGCCCTTATAAGCCAGTGTTTTAAGCCCTGCCGGGCTGTAATATTTTAACTATTTGGGCAATACGGGTTTTTAAAACCCGTTGTAAATTAGGCAGGTATGCTATTTGTTCATAAAAACTAAAATAAACAACTATGAAAAGAATAATGATTCTGTGTATCGGCTTACTAGGTTTGCTGCTATACTCGTGTAAAAAGGATGGTTCGGGAACCGCGCATTTAAAGGTTAGAATGACCGATGCCCCGGGCAATTTTGATGCTGTAATGATTGATTTACAAGCCGTGGAAGTAACCGGGGCGGGTGGCGCGGCAGTGCTCACCAATATTAATGCGGGCATTTATAACCTCCTCGATTTTTCCAACGGGGTAGATACCCTTATTGCCACCGGTGATATTACAGCCGGAGAGGTTTCGCAAATCAGGCTCATCTTAGGGCCCAATAATTCGGTGATAGTAGATGGAGTTACCTATCCTCTAAGCACACCAAGCGCCATGCAGTCGGGTTTAAAGCTGCAGGTGCATCAAACTTTTGAGCCGGGGATTACCTACTACCTCCTGCTCGACTTTGATGCCAACCAATCTATTGTGTTGCAGGGCAACGGCAACTATCAGTTAAAACCGGTGATACGGGTTATTGATGCGCCTATCAGCGGCTCTATCCGGGGCAGCATTACACCGCTTGGCATATTAGCCGCTGTAACTGCTACTTCCAACGGAGTTTCGTACTCCAGCGTTACCAACTTGAACGGAGAATTTCTGATTTCGGGGCTCCCCTCAGGAACCTATGACATTACAGTTACACCGGCTCTTCCAATGTTGCCGGTTACCATAACGGGTGTTGCGGTAACTACGGGCGTAGTTGCAAATGTGGGTATTGTCGCCCTTTGATAGATAAATAGAAGAAAGTATTCGTGGCAAAAAAAAGCCTGTATAATTTATACAGGCTTTTTTGTTTTTTATCGGATGAGTGAAAACGATCCTTGTTTTCTTTCCGTTTTTTGCTGACCCGGATTATCCTTATCCGGCAGCTCTACCTGAATGTAATAAACGAAAGTGCCTACCGGCTGTTCTTTACCGCCAAACTGTCCATCCCAATTATCCAGTGCATTATGAATCATTTCTCCCCAACGGTTGTAAATTCTGAAATCCTT
Source organism: Bacteroidota bacterium (assembly GCA_040387015.1). Lineage (GTDB taxonomy): Bacteria > Bacteroidota > Bacteroidia > Chitinophagales > LD1 > Bog-950. The sequence continues at coordinate 11,858 of JAZKEP010000215.1, read as the reverse complement.
AATGGTTACTTTGCCAAGCGACACAGGGCCAAAAACGTCATTTCTTCCATCTCCGTTAGGCGTAAAGGCATTCGGCATTTCAAATCCTCCGGTTACAATAACTATTACTGAATCGTAAGCTGCGCAATTGTTTTGCTCCGCTTCGCTTACAGTAACATAGAACACAACATCAGCACCAACATTAGCGGTTGGGTTATTGCAATCGGTGCAGCTTAGTCCTTGGGCCGGGGTCCAGGTGAAAACAGGGTTATTAAAATTCTGAACAGCTACGGTAATGGCATTGTCAACTCCCGCAGAGGTTACAATGGTATCAGGTGTTGCATTAGCCGAAACAGGGGCCGGTTGAAATACTTCAGCAGTAATGGTGTTGGTGCATCCTGCAGCGCTCCGGGTAACCAGAGTATAAACACCGGGAGCCAGGTTTGTAAATACGCTGTCCGTTTGAAAACTTCCTCCGTTTATTGCATACTCAAAAGGTCCGGCAACAGAAGCAGGAGCATTAACCGTAATGGCACCATCATTAATGTCGCCAAAACAACTGGTGGAGTCCGCTGTGGCTGCAGACAATACTTCTGCCGGTTGATTTACCTCAGCAGTTAAATCGGTGGTGCAGCCATAGGTGTTTCTTGCAACAATAGTATAAGCCCCCGCAGCAAGACCGGTAAACACAGTGTCTGTCTGGAACGGTCCGCCATTCAAAGAAAATACATACGGTCCGTTAGCTGAACCCGGAGTAATAGTGATGGTTCCGTCAGGTGCGCCAAAGCAGGAAGCATCGGTAGCAACAACAGCAAACACATCATTGGCTGCACTTTGAGGAACAAAGAAAGTTCCGGTGGTAGTGCATCCCAAGGTATCTGTTAAGCTAAATGTATAGGTGCCTGCAGGAACCGGAGGAAATACCGCAATAGAATCTCCCGCTACTCTGGTGGCCGTGTCTATTCCTACTCCCGGAACATCAACAATTACCGCTCCTACACCGCCACGCACAACAATCGAAAGATCGCCATAAGATGGTACCTGGCAAGGATGTAAATTAAGTGTTCTCGAATAAGATAAGGCTTCTGCCTGTGTGATAATTGCCTGTGCCCGTGCCGTGCAGTTAACAGCATCGGTTACGGTTACAACTACAATACCTCCGGGCTGACCGGCAATACAACTTGTTTGCGCTCCGGTATGCCATACATAAGTATACCCCGGAATACCACCTGTTGGTGCCGCGCAGGCAGTGCCGTTGGTGGCACCAAAGCAAATGACCTGGCTGATAGTAAGATTAGGATTTAGTGGTGCCGCCTCGGTTACAATATACGTGGTTGAAGCGGAGCAATTAGCGGCATCGTTAATGGTTACAGAATAAGAACCCGCAGGTAAATTGCTGATGGTTGCACCCGTTAAAGTATTGCTCCATGTAAAGGTTATGGTTCCTGTTCCTCCGCTGGCGCTGGCAGTAATGCTGCCGGTGCTGTCGCCATTGCAATTTACATTTGTAATAATGGGGTTTCCGAAAACAACTACACCCGGTGCAGCTGTAACTGAAGAAGAAGAAGTAGCACTACATAAGTTTTGATCGGTGACGGTTAAAATATACGGGCCAGCAGCAAGGCTGTCAATTGAACTGCCGCTTTGGTTATTTGACCATGAAAAAGTTAATGTTCCGGTTCCTCCGGTGGCAAATGCGGTAAGGGTTCCACCAACACTACAAGTTGCCTGTGTTGAATTAATAGAATCAATTACAATGGCAGTAGGCTCTACAACGCAGTAGGTAGTAGATGCTGTGCAACCAGCTACATCGGAAATAGTAACTGAATAACATCCTGCCGGTAAGCCGGTGATTGTAGAACCGGTAGCTGAATTGCTCCAAATAAAACCGATAACTCCTGTTCCTCCGGTTGCTACAGCAGTAATGCTTCCTGAAGAAGCTCCGTTACAAGCCACATCGGTAATTACAGGAGTGCCAAACGCAACTACACCTGCTAAAGAAGTAACAGTATAAGTTGCCGTTGCCGAACATAAGCTCTGGTCGGTAACCGTAAGCGTGTAGGAACCTGCTGCAAGACTGTCGATAAAAGTTCCGGTATCAGCGTTAGACCAACTGTAAACAAGAGTTCCTGTTCCGCCTGTGGCAGTTACTGTAATAGAACCTCCTGCAACGCAGGTTGCCGGAGTAATAGCCGGGTTGCCGATAGTAATTGCTGAGGGCTCGCTGATTTGGTAAGATGCAGTAGCAGAACAGCCGTTGACATCTGCACCGGTAACAGAATAAGTGCCGGGAGAAAGACCGGTTACAGTATCATTAGGTGGTAAGCCACCCGACCATACAAAGGTATTGGGCGGGGTTGATTGACCTAAACTTACAATAATACTTCCATTGTTGCTGCCCGCACAAGTGCCATTCGTAATAACGGGAGGGTCAAATACTGCGGGTGCCACAACAGCCGTTATGGTGCCCGATGCGGTTCCTGAACAACCCGTAATATCGGTGGCGGTTACTGTATACGTGCCTGGTATTTTTCCTGAAATTGTTTGAGTGCTGTCATTGGTGTTCCAAACATAGGTATAGCCGCCTGATGGATCGCCCCCTGATACATTAGCTGTAAGAGAACCCAGAATATTACCGGCCAAACAGGAGTAGGCATTGGAATCAGGCACCACTACCACCAGCGGTGTTGCCGCTAAAAGAGTAACAGTGTCAGAAAAAGAACAGTTGCCCGCATTTGCTACATTGAAAATATACGTACCTCCACCGATATTAGTAAGCGATGTTTGATTAGCGCCACCCGGTGTCCATCCATAAGATAAAACGGCTGTACCGGTGCTGTTAAAGGAAGCATATACCGAGCCTGTGGCTCCGCCAGTGCATCCGGGGTTATTGAAAGAATCAATTTGTGCGGTAAGACCCGCAAATACCACTTCCACCTCATCGGTTACTACTACCTGTGTGGCATCGCAGTTGGTATAAGTTGCCTGCGCTCTATAAATATGGCTGGCAGGGGGACAAACCTGAATGTTACTTCCTGTGCCTATTTGGGTAGTTCCATCGAACCATACCGTAGTGAAGTTAGGGGTGCCTGAAGGCAGAAATCTCCATGCATCATTTTGTGCTGACCATAACGTGGCATTTCTTCCCGGCACGGTATAAGCAACTGTTCCTGCTGCGTTTTGAATACCCTGAATAGCTAAACCGTCATTCCAGTCTTGACAAACTTCTTTGTTCTGGATATACATTTCAATAGCGTTGGTAGTTTCATACAGCACTATTTGCTGGGTTGCAAAGAGTGGATTCGGGCATTCACCTGTTAACGCACTATTAGGGTCTCCGTAATAAGGAACGCGGTACCAAGAAACTTCAAAACTGCGGCAAGGATAAGTACCGCTGATTTGGTAATAAATTTGTCCCTGGTTGCTTGGGTCTATATCCTGCCAAGGTCCCATAATTGTGTTGAGCATATCTCCGGGGGTGGTGGAAGGGATACCATTATTTATCTGCCAGCTTTGGCCACCGTTTGCGTTGTTGAGGTTAAATGAAATAACCCCGTTGGAGCCAACCACAATCTGGTTATAAACCACTCCGAAAAAACAAAAGTTGAATGGGAGGGTAATCACGTTGCCCCAAACATCATCAATGGCTACCAATATGGAAGTGCCCTGGTTAAAGGCAAATGGCGGATTGTAAGGAATGGAGCCAACGGTATAGGCTGTTGTTTGTGCAGCGCTGAAAGTTTGGGAGGTAAGGTTGGCACAAGTAGCGCCACAAGGGATAACAATGGTGTCGTTTAGTTTATTCGCGATGGTAACCGCAGGACAACCCGGCTGTGCAAACAGGTTTGAAAAGCCGCATGTTACAAGCACGAGTATGGCTAATCGTAAAGTATTTTTCATTGGGGTAAGTTTATGGTTTATAGAGGCACGAATATAAAAATAAGATGTACATTGCTGTAAAATAGTTGGCGGCTCGGGAATTCTTTTTCACCTGAATTATCCTTATTTCGCAGCGCTTTATGGCCTATCCCCTTTTTACACGCGAAAACATACTTATTCTGGTTAAGGAACTGCTTTGGTGGACTATCACTGCAATGGTTACTTACGCACTGCTTTATCCCATTATCAGCAGGGTATATTATTTATATACCCCTATTCATGCGGCTTTTATATTCATTACCCTCACTTACTTCAGGTGGAGCATTACCTTCAGAAGTCTTTTGTTCCTTCGGCCTTCGTGGCTTCGTTTTTTGTTGTTTACAGGTAACCTGGTGTTGTTTATTTACCTGATGCAATACGAGCAAACCCTTCTGGTTAAACTGGATAATTACTTTTTGGAAGATTTCGGCTTTCCGAAAGTGATTATGTATGATGATATTAAAAAGGAAATCTTCAAACACCTCTCCATTGGTTTTCTGTTGTTCGGCACCGGAAGCCTGGTCATGATCTCAGCTTTTCAAATGCGCCTTATTATTTCCTATTGGCAGTATTACAAACATGCGGCTACCAGGATGATGGAGGATTGATGGGGTTGCAGGTTTCAGGTTCTACCTCAAATGTATTCAACCTGCAACTTGCCACCTGTAACCTGTAACTATTTTTCTTTACGTTTACCCCCTTAAATCTTTCCTATGAAATTTTCTGAAATGAATTATGCGCGCCCCGATTTGGCGAAAGTGCAAAGCGATTTCTCAAAGCTGTTGGATGAGTTTGGCAAGGCTAAGAATGCACAGGAACAGGAAACCACCGTTTCAAAAATCAATACGCTGAAGAACGAGTTTAACACCTATGCCTCGCTTGCTTCGGTAAGAAATTCGATTAACACCAAAGACCCCTTTTACGAAGCCGAACAGGAGTTTTTTGATATGAACGAACCGGTAATGACCGATTTGAGCATCCAATTCTATAAGGCGCTGGGTTCTTCTCCCTTTAAAAAGGATTTAGAAGAAAAGTTTGGCAACCAATTGTTCAACCTGGCGGAGGTGAGCACCAAAACCTTCGACCCTTCGATTATTGAAGACCTGAAAGAAGAAAACAAACTGGGCACCGAATACACCAAGCTGGTGGCGAGTGCCGAAATTGATTTCAATGGACAAAAACTGACCCTGCCCGCTCTGTCGGCATTTATGGAATCGACCGACCGCGAGGTGCGCAAAGGCGCCTACCTTGCCAATCATGGTTGGTTCGCTTCGCACGAAAAAGAATTTGATGAGATTTACGATAAGCTGGTGAAAGTGAGAACCCGCATTGCCCATAAACTTGGTTACAAGAATTTTGTGGAGTTGGGTTACAACCGTATGTCGCGAACCGATTATAATGCCGCCATGGTGGCCACTTTCCGCGAAGAGGTGTTGAAGTATGTAGTGCCTTTGTCGGGTAAACTGCGCGAAAGACAAAGACAGCGCATTGGTGTAGATAAACTGAAAACCTACGATTTCAGCCACAACTTTAACTCAGGCAACCCGACACCGCAAGGCACGCCCGAGGAGATTGTTGCCAATGGGCAGAAGATGTATGCCGAGCTTTCGCCCGAAACAAAAGTGTTTTTTGATTTTATGGTGAACAACGAGCTGATGGACCTGGTGAACAAGAAGGGTAAAGCCGCTGGCGGTTACTGCACCATGTTTCCTAAGTATGAAGCGCCTTTCATCTTCGCGAACTTTAACGGCACGGTGGGCGATGTAGATGTGCTGACCCACGAGGCAGGCCATGCTTTTCAGTGTTTCGAAAGCCGCCACTTTGAGGTGCAGGAGTATTACTATCCAACCATGGAGGCCTGCGAAATACATTCTATGAGCATGGAGCAGTTGACCTATCCGTGGATGAATCTTTTCTTTGGTAAGGATACCGACAAGTATAAGTTCGTTCACCTTTCGGGCAACATCAACTTTCTTCCTTACGGAGTTTCGGTAGATGAATTTCAGCATGAGGTGTATGAAAACCCCGACATGACGCCCGAAGAACGCAAGCAGGCATGGCGCAAAATTGAATTGAAGTATCGCCCATGGATGGATTATGATGGCGTGGATTACCTGGAGCGCGGAGGTTTTTGGCAGCGGCAGGCGCATATCTTCCGCAGCCCGTTCTATTACATTGATTACTGTTTAGCGCAGGTTTGCGCGTTCCAGTTCTGGAGCAAAAGCCAGAAAGATTTTAAAGACGCCTGGCAGGATTACCTCACACTCTGCAAAGCAGGGGGTAGCGATTCTTTCCTTGGCCTGGTAAAACTAGCTAAGCTTCACTCGCCTTTTGAAACAGGTCTGTTGGAAGGTTTGTTCAAGGAACTTGAGACTTACCTGGACAAGATTGACGATAAAGCGATGTAAGTTCCGGCAGCAGCAGTTAGTTGGCTGTCGCGGTTTCCTTCTCCAGAAATTTGCTCAGCACGTTTCCCATAAATTTATGGCCTTCAGGGTTCAGGTGCCATTCCCAATACTGATACAGATCGAGTGATTTGGGCAAGTTGCGGGCTTCATTAAAGGTCGGGCAAAAAGGAATTTCTTTCTTCTCACATTCATCCGCTAACCAGCGACATACTTTGCCAGGCTCATATTTGGAAGTATCGGAAAGCGAACCGTCAAATTCTTGTTTGGTGGGAATAATGCTGACTAAAAGCTTTGCATTTGCTTCGGCACAGCGCTTATCTAAAGCCGAAAGTAAGGTGCTGAACCGAGCATTAGCTTGCTGTACCGATCCGGGGGCTTCTTTAAAAAACAGGGGTTCCTCCCAACCGTATATAGTATCAACATCCGTAAAGCCACAACAGAAATATTTCCAAAACATTTCATCACAAACCGCATTAGGCAGCATTTTGTTTTTGCGCATCCATTGCGCAAAGGATGAATGGACACAAAGCCGCCAGGTTAATTTTTCGGATTTAAGCATAGGATACCGCAGCCAGGGCGAAACACTATCGCCCTCAATTTGCAGAATGTGGCGCGTAAACGTTTCGCGAATGTCGTTAGGCGCAACTACCATAAGCACATAGTCAGGCTTATATTTTATTCCTTCGTGAATGAAATACGAATACTGCTGCTCGGTACTCCAGGCAGGTGTGGCACAATTCATTACTTCATATTCACCTTTACCATGGCCGTTGAGCAATGATTGCACAACACCGCAAAACGTTTCGGGAATCGGGTAATCGTAACCACCGGTATATGAGTCGCCCAGAATCATGATGCGCTTTACCCCGTTTCTCTTTTCATACGAATGGTTTATATCATTAAATCCTTCGCGGTTGCATACCTGATAAAAATCCGCATGGTCCTGAGTCCAATGCTTACCGCTATTATTGGCTTTAATTCGCCAAATGGTGTGTTTGTTGTAGTCCATCCACTCGCGGTTGTAAACCGGCATGAAACGAAAGACGGTTTCCATGACCAGCACAATTACAGCCAGAAAGAACAGGGAAAATATAAAGTAGGCGGTAATCTTTATTAATGGCGATTTGGAGGCAGGCATATTATGTGATGTTTCAAAACCTATTTTCAAATATAGAGATATTTTCATCTCGGCTTTCAGTAAAGCTTCAAACCTTCTTTCAGGAGGCTGCTGTTTTAGCAATGGGCAGGAAGAAGATTTGTTTCAGGCTTACCCGGTTTCTACTAAGGTTAATAAATAGGTTTTGTGGATTGGATTAGAATCGAACCTCCGTTTCGAATAAATTTGCCGCCTGGCATTCATTTCTATTCTTCCTCAAGAATGAATTCTGCTCCTGTTTCCTGAATTAAGGATGCCTTTCAAATAAAGTTTACGGCTATTCTTTAAATAAAGAAGAGTCTTTACTGATGTAATAAGATTATTCTTATTTATAGAAAAATTGAATACTAAAATGTGCTATTAGTCTAAATTAAAGGAAAAATAGAATATACAAGTAAACATAGTTACTATATAGTTAGTAATTAAGAAATTATTTATTTGAAATAAAGCATGCTTTTTGTAAGATTTGATTTTTATAGTAAATTTGTTTTCTGAATTTATAGAATATGTATTTACTGTTTTCGACAAGCAGTATCCAAATCAATTATCAAGCTGAAATTGTTACGGCAAAGACTATTCATTCAGTAATGACACATCCAAACCTTTAAATAAGCTTCACCATGATTTCCATTGAGCGCTATTTCGAAAATATATTCACACAAAAAGAAATCACAGCCCCCCGACTTAGTTCTTTTGCCACCAGCCATTTGGCGCGGCTGAAGGCAGACAATCCCGGAGGCATTTACGATGTCATCATTACGGCCACCGAAACTGTGCTGGACACTTTCAAAGCCGATATAACCGAAATACGGTCGGACAAAGGCACGCTGGCAGGCGGGGTGAAGGGCAAAAAGCTGGCGCGAAAGGCTTTCATTGATTACCTGGCCCAAAAAGAAGGTTTGGTGAAGGGTGTTTTTGGCAAGCGCTCCCCCCAATACAAGGAGTTTTTCCCTCACGGCATCAACGTATTTCGCCACGCTACCGATTCGGAGTTCAGCAGCTTAGCCAATGTAGCGGTAATGCATGCTATTAAATTTGAGCCGCAACTCGGCAGCGATTTCCGCAATGAGCTTACCGCAAAGCGTGATGCTTTTAAGAATGCTTTCCAGTTGCGCTCAACGGAAGAAGGCGAAACCTCGGCTTCGCAGTTTCGTGGGCTTGAAGCCAAAACCGCGCTTCAGATTCAGTTGTGTTCGAATATTTGTTTCATTGCCATTTATAATATGGGCATGCCCGAAAAAGCCAAAGAGTATTTCGAGCAGCATCTTCTTTTTCCTGCCAAAAAGCATCACTTATTTAAGGCCAAGATTGAAGGGAGCGAAACCAAACGCGTTTGCACTTTTAAATACAGCGAAGGCAAGCGCTTTCATATTATGGTTACGGGTGCGGGGCCCCTTACCTTTCAGATGAGCCTGAACGGAGTGATAGTAGGGCGGCAGGTGTTGGTGAAACCCCGCGAAAAATTTAATGAGTCGTTTGGTTTCTTCTCCAGCGCAGGCGACAGCCTTGTAGTAACTAACCCCAACGAGCAGCGCGGGTCGTATATGATTTGGGAAATTGCTTAATTCAATGTGAGAATTCGAGAATGTGAGAATAAAAAGAAAAATGCAAGGGAAACTATTGTATCTCCATTCCCGAATTCTCACATTCTCACATTAATCTTTCCCTCCGGTTCCCTTAAACTGCTCCTCGGTATTTTTGAAGAGCACGTTAAACGTGGTTAGCGAACCGTAAATGCGCGTGATATATTGCTGCAAATCAACTTTATCTTCATCGGTAAGAACCTTGTGCGCGTTAATCATTTGCTCCATTACCCGAAGGCGGTCGCGCAGCATCACTATTTTATGAAAGAAAGTTTCCACCGGTATTTCCTTTGGCTGAAGCGATGAATCGGAAGATTTAATAATCAATGTGCCGTTAATCCATTTATTGGCAAGGGGAACAATCTGCTGAAGGTCGCTCTTTTCATCCAGCACATCCGCAATGGCGCGTTTCATATCATCGAAAGTAATGGCCGGCACTTCGCCTTCCACTTTTTCGAGCACAATCATTCCGTCAAATTCACGGGCAATACCGCGCGATGACTTATCGGACTTGAACCATACATAATAATACTCCGCATCAATATCTACTACAATGCCCTTTCCGAATTTGGGATGCTCCACACGTGAGCCTATTCCGAGATTTGAATCCATGTTTTAATTAGTTGAATGTTTAAGCAGTGATTAGTTACGGACAATACTAATCCACCATCCATTATTCACCAATCAGTTCTTACCCAATTGATTGTTAGTTGCTTTATAACTGTCTATTCTCTCCTTCACATTCTTCCGGATATCAAACCAGAACAAATTGTAATCGGCAACGTGCATGTTGGTGAAACCGCGCACAAAAGGAATCTTGGTTTTTACCCACAGATAATGCTTGTGAATCTGCGCTCCGGTTGGGTACGACTTATTAAAGTTCAGCAAAATGCCTCCTATACTTTTTGTTTTGTCAATGGCAACCGTATCGCGGTTCCACGAAATCGGGTTCACACAAATGTTACCTGCCAGTTCTGTTACCAAGGGTTGGTAACCCTGGCGAAAGCTTGCCCAGGTAACGTAACAGTCTGTCTGGTTTTTGTCTTCGCAGGGCTTAAGTTTTGTAAACATGGTATCGTTAATGGCAAAGCCAACCGCATAGGCGCATACAAGCTGTTTGTTCAACTTGGTTCCGTCAAAAAACTCTGCCAGCAATCTGCGGGCGTGGTAAGTGCCCTGGCTATGCGAAGCGATAATAATAGGCCGCCCATGATTGTAATGGTCGAGATAATACTGAAAAGCCTGCTTCACATCGTTGTAAGCAAATGCCAGCGATTTTTTGCCCTCCCCTTCTAACGTAAAAAAGGCTTTGATAGCCGACTGCCGGTAGCGCGGTGCGTATACTCTGCAACTTTCATTGAATACGCTTGCCTGATACCGAATGGGCTTTTTGTCAATTTTCTTATTCAGCTTTTTATTGCTCAAATCTGCATTCCATGTTTTACCGCTCATATACATAGTGGGGTAGATGAAAAACACATCCACCTCCTTAAGTGAATCATTCTTCCATGTTTCAGCCGAAGGAATAACATCGGCAGCATCTTCCCGGAACGGAAGGCCGCTCCAGTTTTTAGCCAATGAATAATCAGGAGCAGGCGGCTGCTCGTTTGAATTGAATTCGCCCGGTTGGGCCTGCATGCAAACTGCCATTAAAAGAAATGATAAAACGATGAAGCATCTCATGGGGTTTCGATTGGATATTTTATTTTCGTTGACTAAATTTCAGTATCATGATTATACGGTTCACAAAAATATTCTTCGCTTTCATATTTATACTAACTGTTTCTTCCTGCGAGCGGAAAAATTGCACCAATGTGGTTTGTCCTGCAGGGCAGTCCTGCGCCAACGGCCAGTGTGTTTGTGATAATGGCTACGAGGGCAGCGACTGTCAGACTTTGAGTTACCTGAAATATACCCAGTTGAATAGTTTCACCAGTGAGCAGTGCAACACCGTACCTCCTTTTAGCACTAGCAACGTTTATATTACCTGGGATGGCACCTATGCATATCAAATCCGCATTCACAACTTAATGGGCAGCAACTGTTTCGATGTGTTGGCCAACATTTATACTGACAGTAACAACGAAGGAAACCAGATTCAGATTCCGGAGCAAAGCTGCGGAGGAAGTTCGGTATCGGGCCAGGGCACTTACGATAAGGTAAACCGCAGGCTTACCCTTGAGCTTTATTATAATGCAGGCGGCACCCCTTACACCTGCACTACTTATATACAATAGGCAAAGGTTTTTCTTTCATTTTTGCTTTCCTTGTCTGTCGTTCTCAAATCAATTTTATCTTTGGCGATAAGTGAAGATTGATATCCATACCCACATTATTCCCGAACATCTTCCCCGCTGGAGCGAGAAGTTCGGCTATGGGGGCTTCATTCATCTCGATCACCATAAACCTTGCTGCGCGCGGATGATGAAGGACGATGAGTTCTTCCGCGAAATAGAGTCCAACTGCTGGGATGCTGATACAAGGCTGAAAGAATGCAATCACTCACATGTAGATGTGCAGGTGCTTTCTACTATTCCTGTACTGTTTAACTATTGGGCAAAGCCCGAACACTGTCTGGAAGTTTCCCGGTTCCTCAACGACCATATTGCCGAAATTGTGGAGCGCTATCCCAAAAGGTTTATTGGATTAGGAACGGTTCCCATGCAGAGTGCTGATTTAGCAATAAAGGAATTGGAGCGATGTAAGAAGATTGGAATGGTGGGTATTGAAATAGGAAGCAATGTAAATGACATCAACCTGAACGAACCGCAGTTCTTTCCCATTTACGAAGCCGCTCAGGAATTAGGAATGGCA
>JAZKEP010000214.1:30212-32326 GCA_040387015.1 Bacteroidota bacterium | reverse complement strand
GGTACTGCAATTTGTTCTTCGGATTCATTTGCAGTTTGTACACATCATCCAGGTCGGGGTGGTTGAGCGTACACGCCCAACCCAAATTCTCGGTGGTGCCATGAAATATGCTCATGCCGCCCGGAAACGTTCCTCCCAGAATATTTAATCCCTCATCGCTCACCAGGTGTGCTTCATACCAGCTAAACAAACCTTCCAGCGGCTGATGCGAGTTAATGGCCAGATACGTTTTGCCGTCTTTGGTTCGTTTGCTGTTCAATGCAAACGCATTCGAGCCCGAAGGCAGGTTGGTTTCATACTGGCGAATGGTGCGGTTAAATATTTTCTGCACATCGATATAAACGTTGGTGAGCAAAGCATTGGTGAACACATATTGCGCCACCACATCTTTAGGGGTAATGGGAAACAATCCCGAAACCAGCAACTGTTTAGGATTAGCCGCTGCGTAATCATTAAGCCCCTGCGTATAGGCTTCAATGATGGTTTTGAAAGAAGGCGAAAAAGCTTTTTCGTAACCGGTATCTACCACCTGCTGCGAACCCACAATAAAAGAAATGAAATCGAGCACCGCTCCTCCTTTGCCATCCACCTCTGCCAAACGGCCATTTACGGCCAGCAGCATTTTCTGCACGGTTGCAAAATCATCTTCGCAGGTGGCCCAGGCAAGGCCGTAAGTGGTTTCGGCATCGGTCTTCGCATAAATGTGGGGCACCCCCCATTTATCTCTAACAATCTGAACGCTTTCAGGATTGACACCTGCCAACGAAACGAATGTTGACAGCAGCAAAAACAAGAGGCTAAAAAGAATTTGTATTCTTTGGTGAGGGGCAGTAAAAACGGACATAAGAAGGCGGTAGTTTTTCGAAGGTTGAACGTATTATAATTATAGGCTATAAAGAGTTGTCGGACAGCAGCGTGAAAAATTGCAGAACGCGCGAAAAAATAATTTATTCGGAATGATCCCCCGATAAAGGGGGACCTTAACAGCCGCCTTGCCGACCTAAAACAAAAAACCCGTTCCGGCAATCGGAACGGGTTTACACAAACAGGTAACAACAATGGCTTAGTAAACGCGGATAGAAATAACCTCGCTGTAAGGCCCCTTGCCCGCTGTGCTTACACAGGTAATGCGGAAATAAACCGTCTGCCCGCTTTGCATATCGCTGAGCGTAATTTTAGCTTTAGTGGTATCACCCGCCTTCAGCCAGTTATCACCGGGGCCCATGGGGCTAAGGGTATATTCCACGGCATACAGCAGCCTCTTTTTAATAGGCTTCCATTTAATATCCACGCTGCCCGGAAACTCCCCCAGCTTAATGGTTAAGTCCTCCACCGGCCCCAATATACCCACAGGGCTGCGCGGATCTACCGGCTCCATACCTGCACTGTAAATTTTTGCAGGGTCGCCACCCGACTTGGTGTTAATGTCCGATTGCAGGGTTGACATCAGGGCATCTAAAGCTGCCACCTTTTGGTTCTTAATCGCAATTTTTTGACGGTCCTTGTTTTGGGCCTCCGCAATGGCGGCTTGCACTTCGTTGGCTGCCGTCTCAACCACTAGCGAGGTAGGGTCGGTTACCGGAAAATTAGGATTAGCCGTTAACGCTTCTGCTATACTCAGCGCCTTCGAAACCTTATCCTGGGGGTTCAATTTGGTGAACCCCAACTTGACAAATAAAAACATAATAACTGGTCTCATAATTTTTAGATTTTTTTTAGTTATTTAAAATTGTGGCCGCTCAGCAAAAAACGAAAGAGCTCATTTCGTTCCGGCTTAAGGCCCACAATTATCTAAAACGGCAGGGGCCGCGCAAAGGTTACTCACCCAAAAACAGCTATATCGAAAAAAACTTGTATGGCTTTAAAGCTTGCTTGTAACACTTAAAGAAAAGCCCGTATGAAGAGTAACCCACACAGTATAATATATATACTTTAATGTAAGAATATTAAAAAACACCTTCTGAACGATAGGTTTTACGGTAGCAGAAAAGAAATAATTTGTAGCAGGCAAGCATTTTCCGGTGGCGCAAAAATAAATGCTTGTATCGGCAGCAGCCATGTAAGCCTCCGCAGCACTTTTCTTAGTCTAATTTTTTGCTTCGTAAGCCTCCGCA
>JAZKEP010000214.1:0-30112 GCA_040387015.1 Bacteroidota bacterium | reverse complement strand
TCTAATTTTTTGCTTCGTAAGCCTCCGCAGCACTTTTCTTAGTCTAATTTTTTGCCGCGTAAGCCTCCGCAGCGCTTTTCTTGACCTTCTTTTTTGCTTCGTAAGCCTCCGCAGCACTTTTCTTGACCTTCTTTTTTGCTTCGTAAGCCTCCGCAGCACTTTTCTTAGTCTAATTTTTTGCTGGCTTGCCTAAGGCGGCACTTTTCTTAGCCTAATTTTTTGCGGGGGAAGCTAAAGCGGCTTTTGATTTATGGACAAAGAAGTTGCCATCTATTATTTCTGCTAACGCACCGAGGGTTTGCGGATGCGTTTTGGGTCATTGCCCGGTTACTGGCACTTTCAATGTATTGATTACAGGGTCAGTAAACTGTTTTGTTTCATAACGAGGTGTTACGCTCATTTCTGAATAGGATATATCTTCCCAAACTCGAGTCACTTGCATTGCCACAACTTTTACTTCCACGTCAATGCCATCTTTGAAGTTGTCATTATATAACTCAAGATTAAAAGCACCTTGTGTAACTCTATCATTCCTACCAGATGCAGTAATTACATTACCATAGTCAATAGTGACACTTTGCCCGTTCATACTGCCATAAAATTTGTATCGAACATTGTCTCCTAAATTGGTGTTGCTAAATATTGATATTCCCGAAGCAGCGAGTGAAGCCAGAGCCCCATATCCCGTCAGTGCCCCTATTGCAGTAATTCCAGTCGATATATTTTTATTTGCTTGTTCATAATCTTCTTTTGCCTTTTGTCCTACTCCTATCCAGTATGACCAAGATATAAGCTCCGTAACTTTATAAGGATTGAACTGGGTTGGGTAATAGCTATTTTGCGGTAAATCAATGCTTCCGTATGTATATTGAGTTTTCCCAATTGCCATTTCTGAATGAACACGCAGGTTTTTGTCAAATAAAGGTGTGAATGTAGTATCCACACTCACTAACTCCTTTTTACTTTTTTGAATATAGCTAGTGTCATATCCAACAATTACCTGCTTAGTATAGGTAGTATAAGTTGTTTCTTGTTTGGTTTCCCAACTTACAGCTGAATTAAGGTTTTTTGTTTCGTCACTTGCGGGTAAGCGTTGAATTCTGATTTTGCATATCCTTCCCGTTAAGGCAGAATTTTTAAAACGAAAAATATATACACTCTGCTTTGTTACAGTTATTGACTTATTCTCAACCCTATGGGATTTGTAGTCGGAAAACTTTGAATTGCTTGGATACTCAATAATCTCAATCTCCTTTAAGTCTTTATTATCTGCCTCTTGGAAATTGAAAACTATTTTGTCGCCCGTTGCAAATCCAAAATAAAGCTCTTCCTCTTTAAACGCACCAATTTTAATGGTTTGCTCTGTTACCTCAACAAGCTCCTGTCCAAAGGTCGTTCCTGTAGCAAAAATAAGCGCGGTAAAAAGTGTGAAAAGTCTATTCATATTATTTTATTGTAACAGTGGCGCGGTCATCTGGCAAACTCCATAAACTTTCAAGTTCACTATAAATTTTCTTTTGCCATTGCTTTACATTGGGTTCTACTGAAAAAGAAACAACGCTACATACCTTTTTCGTTTCTTGTGTTGTTATTGGGTCTAAATAGTTTCCGTTGGATTTAGAAGTTTTTTTCCCGGGATAAATCAACGCAACTTTATCTGCTCTGTAGTACTCGTGGTATACATACATCTGTCTCAAGTCGTCAGGTGATGGATTGAAGCCATTTAAGTTTTTCCATTTTGTGTCCAACACAACGCAATCAATTCTGTCTTTGTTCACCACAATGTCAGGACGCATTTTTACTCGGTAGCCGCTTTGCGGTCTCCAAAATAATTTAGAGTTCTGACCTGTTATTGTTGTATTTTTTTGTATGTGCTTTCTTAAACTGACATAAACAAACTTTTCCCACAGTTTATTCATGTCAAACATCAAAGCCAAAACATTATTTCTTCCTTTAGTTACATCAGGATGATATTGCAAAAGTAGAAGTTTAGAAATCTCAATTGCCTTATTGTAAGATTCTGATTTTCGTGTGAGAGTTATCTTTTCAAAAGTTGCTTCCGTGACCTTTATGTCAGGCATTTGTGGAAAGTGAAGCACCAAAGCACCAATCCGACTGTGTAAATTCACATTCGTGTTTATTTGTCTTAGCAAGAGAATAGTTTTGTAAAAAATAAAATGCAATTGATGTTCTACATCATAATTAGTATATCTCACATAAAACCTTTCTTGGTGAGTGAGATTTTGTTGAATGTGTTTACCAAAATGCAAACTGCCTTTTAAGGCAGTAACATTTCCTTCTTTTTTTCTGTATTGCTTTATCAAACCTCTGTGCAGAAGTGATTCAATTTCGTTGATGAAAAGTTCAAAATACAAATCAAGGATTGAGTTTGATTTTAGCTTTAATAAACTGTTACTTGGCGTATGAATTTCAAAGACACCAACGGCAAAAAGCATATCAATTAAAATATCTCGCCATTGCTTTTTCTCATTTTCTCCAGCAAATGCTGTATCTGCTTTAGGCAGGACTTCAATAACTAATTCACCAACCTGAATAACTCCAACAAACTCGTTGAAACAAACTCCCTTATGAATTAAAGAAAAATAAGGAACACCACTTTCGCCAAAATAAGCTTGAAGTGATTTTAACTGAATCTCAGTTAATTTCTGCTCACCTCTATCGGTGCGAAGGGACTCGTGTTCAAAAACTGAGATATATTTTCTGCGTTGCTTCAATTTATTGTTTCAGTAAATCATTAAGGGCTATTTTGAAACCATCATCTGTCATTTTAGCAATATCTTGGATTTTATAAATTGTTCTCTCAGCAAATTCTGATGAATCATAATCATTAAACTGGGCAAAGAAATTTTCCTGAACGGGTTCAACCAATTCAAAAAATCCTTTGCCGACTACCAGCCCAATTTTACCGTAGTCACCGAAAAAATATTCTTGTAGTAAGGGAATTATTTTACTTTGAAACGCCTCTTTTAGTTCAGTCCATTTAGAAATTGACATTAAATAACTGTGCCCGATTTGATGGTCTTTGTCTAAAAGTTTTTCAATTCGTTTATTAATTGTTGTCAACAAAAGCGTCAAATCAATTGTGTCCAGAATTCCATCTTTTAGCTTTCCTTCCGTTGCAATTAACAAAGGTTTTGGCGGCATCTCCTCAAAATTAAACCTCCTCCGCAAAGCGGTATCCAACGCTTCAACACTTCTGTCTGCTGTATTCATTGTCCCTATGATGTGAAGGTTTGGCGGAACGCCAAACTTTTCTTTGCTGTATGGTAGTGTAACTTCCAATGACTCGGCTTTTCCCAAGCGTTTATCTTCTTCTATTAAAGTTATCAGTTCACCGAAAATCTGAGAAACATTTCCACGATTTATTTCATCAATAATTAAAACATAATTTTTCTCTTCTTTTTCAACAATCAACGAAGGTTGATAAGATTTAAGTTTATCTAAAATTGCAGGGTAATAAATTCCCACTCCTGTTGGTCTTACATCTCTTCTTTTGTAGAAATAATCCCTTAAAGTTGTATTACTCAATGTGTGTCCTGTGCCACCGCTTGATTTTCTAAATCTGATTGATGATTTTGTAAATGCTAGAATTGTATAATCGTAACCAGGGGTCTTTAGCGGAAATTTCATTTCCTGATTTTCTTGCCATTCTTCTTTAAACTTTGTAAAGGCTTCTTCAAATGATAATTGCTCTTTCGTTCCTTTGTTAGCATCTAACCAATTGTCTCTGGCAATTGCTGCCATCATTTTAAAAACACCCGCTTCAATATCGTAAATAACATTCTGCTCATCATTTAGTCCAGGTTTTATTCCCTCAATAAAATCTTCGTAGCTCATGCTTTGATGAAATGTCACAAAACCAATTTGTCCATTTGGGTTTTCCCAATCGTCAATTAATAACTCATCAAATCTTTCTTTCAAATCGCTGCGTTCTTCATAGTAAACATTCAATGCTGTTTCTTTCAAATTGTCGACAATGGCAACAGCTTTATTGATTGTGTTGAAAGTCTTTCCTGTTCCTGGTGGGCCAAACAAAATTTGATTCAATGGAAATTCCATTTGCATATCCTTTTCATCAAATGCGAGTGCATCATCTACAGTCTTTCTTTTGTTACCGAAAATCAATTCAATATTTTCTGCATGCTTAACCTTACTTATGGTTGACCTATAAGCTCCCCGTCCATCAATGGTGAATGGTTTGAAATCTTTTTTCCAGTCAACTCTCAATATTTTACCATCACCTTGATTTGCTGTTACCGTTCCAATGCCATGAACTTCAAGAACTGAAATAGTTTTGCCATCTTTCTTTCTGGTGTAACTTGTCTTGGCTGCAATTTGACTGCCTACTGCAACACCTTTCACTTTGTCGATATATTTATCGTCAAAGCCGTTTTCCCAAATGCCCTCTTTTAGAAATCGTGGCAATTGGTTTTCAGGTTCGCTACCATTCCAGAAAAAACCTACGCAGTAATATTGAATTTCCTTTGCCATAATTACTTTATTCCTTCGTTTACAATAACATCTATCATAATGGTTTGTCTTTGCTTTTGTTACTTAAATATTAGCTTGTCTATTCGTTCTTGCACGCCCGTCAAACCAATTGCCGCTAACTTATAAATATGCGAAAGTTATCTCCGCTAAACATATTAAAACTTTCGCTATTGTCCCTACTGTGGGTAAATGACCTGTGCGGCTTTAATCCCTGCCTTACCGGCAGGCAATCCGAAATTCATCCCCCGACAAAATGTTTCTGTCGAAAATTTTGTCTGCCCCCTTTAAAGGGGGACCATAGCAGCCGCCTGCTGTCCGTTTCTTTCTTTTTCATTTTCTTAACTAGTAATGTTTTCAACGTACACAATAAATGCGTGCAATTAGCTTTATACTTGCATGACAGCAACACAAACTAGACCTCAACCGCAAACCATGGCAAGTATTACTATCCTCTGGGCAGACGATGAAATAGATTTATTTAAAGCGAGTATCATGTTCCTGGAGAACAAGGGTTACAAGGTTATTCCGGTAACCAATGGTAAAGATGCCATTGACAGAGTAGCCGCCAAAGGAATTGACGTGGTGTTTTTAGATGAGAGTATGCCGGGGCTTTCGGGCCTGGAAACACTGCAGCGCATTAAAGAAATTAATCAGCACCTGCCCTGTGTAATGATTACCAAAAACGAGGAAGAAAACCTGATGGAAGAAGCCATCGGTTCGCAAATTGCCGATTACCTGATTAAACCGGTAAAGCCGCAGCAGATACTATCCACGCTCAAAAAAATTATTGATGTAGGTACCCTGGTTTCTGAAAAAACAACTTCTTCTTATCAGCAGGAGTTTCAGAAGATGTTTATGACCATGCAGGATAACCTTGGTTTTAAAGAATGGGCGGAGTTCTACAAAAAATTAGTGTACTGGGAAATTGAGCTGAACAAAAGCGACAGCAGCATGGTGGAAGTTTTTGATTCGCAAAAACAGGAAGCCAACCGCGAGTTCAACAAGTTTGTGATAAAGAATTACAAGCGCTGGGTAAACAGCGAGCCGGGCGATGATACCCCCATTATGAGCCACACGCTTTTGAAACAAAAGCTGGTGCCCATGATGAAGGAGAACAAACCGACTTTCCTGATAGTGATAGACAACTTACGCTACGACCAGTGGAAGGCCATTCAGCCGCTGGTGATGGAGAATTTTAAAGTGGATGATGAGGATGCTTATTATGCCATTCTGCCAACGGCCACGCAATACGCGCGCAATTCCCTTTTTGCAGGCATGATGCCCGCGAAGATTCAGGAGAAGTTTCCTGCTATGTGGAAGAACGATGATGATGAGGGCGGCAAGAACATGCACGAAGCGGATTTTCTGGAAGACTTCTTAAAGCGCACGTTCCACGAAACGGTTAAACACAAGTATGTAAAAATTACCAACCACCGCGATGGTGAATTGCTGGAGAATAACATTTCGAATTATTTAGATAATAAGCTCACCGTTATCGTTTACAATTTCGTGGATATGCTTTCGCATGCCCGCACCGAAATGGAGGTACTGAAAGAACTGGCCAGCGATGAAGCGGCTTATCGCTCCATTGCGGTTTCGTGGTTCGACCATAGTCCTTTATTAAATGCCTTGAAGAAGCTTGCGGAAAAAGACGTGAACCTGCTGCTTACTACCGACCATGGAACGGTTCGTGTGCAGGATCCATCGCGCTGTGTAGGTGACCGCGAAACAACAACCAACATCCGTTATAAAACCGGTAAGAATCTGAACTTTGAAGACAAGGATGTGTATGCGGTAAAAGTTCCTGAAGAAATCGGTTTGCCTAAATCGCGCTTAAGCTCTACTTACATTTTTGCGAAGGAGGATAAATACCTGGTTTACCCGAACAACTATAACCACTTCGCAAATTTCTACAAGAATACGTTTCAGCACGGAGGCATTTCGCTGGAAGAAGTAATTATTCCGGTAGTGAAGCTGAGTAAGAAATAGTTTTCTTCTGTTTCGTTGCTGTCTCTTTTAACTGTTAAACACACAATGCGGTGTTACTTATATCTGCTGTAAATTAGCAACGGGTGGTTAAGTTGATGTAACTTAGTGCAACAAAATCAAAGCTTATGTTCGAGTATCAAAAAATCAAGACAGAGCTGGAAGAAGTTAAATGTCCTGCTCACGGAAAGAAAGCAACCGTATCTTTCGACAACGGTAAAATGGTAGTGGAGACTTCCTGTTGCGAAGCGCACAAAGTGTTGCTCAACCGCTTGCTAAGCGATGTTTCGCAAAAGAATATTTCCGACATTATTGCCGAAGTGTTCTAAACATTCCGCCTCTGCGGAAATGTCCCTTATTCATTTCAATTTACAAATGAATGAGTCTCTTTACAACTGTGTTGTTACTGGAGCGCAGGTATAGGTAATATACGCCCTGTTCAGCTTTTAAATCAATATCAAATCGCTGCGCAGCAATTACACTTCTGTAAACTGATTGCCCGGTTGAGTTGAATATAGCCAGTTCGGTGCCTAACCATTCAGCACTTGTTTCAAAATGCAGTTTGCCATTCTCAATAGGGTTGGGATACACTTTCAAATCGTTCGACACAAAATCTTTTATGCCGGTAATTGTAACCTGAACATTGGTAGAAGCAGCGCTACATCCGTTTGCATCGGTTATCTCCACATAATAACTGCCCGAAACAGATGCAACAAAAACAGAATCCCCGGCACCGGGTATAAGCCCTCCGTTTAAATACCACTGATAAGCAGTCGCATCAAACGAACTCAGCGTATCTCCATTTACGCTGATGGAAACAGAAGGCGAAGGATAAGTAGCAATTGATTTTTGAGCAGACTGCACGGTGCAGTTAGCAGCATCCGTTACCGTAACATAATAGTTGCCGGCATTCTTAACATAAATGCAACTAACGGTATCTCCGGTGTTCCATAAATAAGAAACAACTCCGCCCTGCGCAACGCATATTTGAGAACTATCGCTGGAGCATATCAGGGAATCACTTACAGTTAAAGAAGGAGCAGGCAATGTATTTACTGATAAATTAAGCGTAACAATAGAATCGCATCCGTTTGAACCCGAAAATGTTTCTGTATAAGTTCCCGCAGTATCTAAAGTTTGAGAACCAAAGGTATAACTGCCACCGCTGCAAATATTCGCAGCATAAGAATTTGTGATAGCGGCCGATATTTCCACCGTATCAGTGGCAGCAGCAAGTCCACAATTACCCGAAGGAGTAAGCGAATAAGTAATAATGTAATTTCCTGCAGTACTTGTTGCAGGATTAATGGCACCGGATGTAGCATCAAGAGATAAGCCGGAAGGAGAAGCTGAGTAGGTTCCTCCCGTAGAGCCTGTTTGCGCAACGTTTTGCAATGTTGCATTCGAACAAAATTCGTTTGCAGCATAAGAAATAGTTGCCGCAGTTCCGGCAACAATAGTCAGCAATGCCGTAGTTGTATAAGTAGGGCATCCGGGAATAGTGTAAGATATAGTATAGGTTCCTGTTGCACTGGAATTAGGAATTATTGCACCCGTAGTAGCGTCAATAGATAACCCTGCAGGTGATGCGCTGTAAGCACCACCCGTTGAACCGGTAAAGGAAACAGGTTGAGCATTTACCTCTGATTTGCAATAAGGAGAACCCGTATAAGCAATTGTTGCACTCGGAGTAGAACCAATGCAACAACTATTACTGAGTGATGAAACATTGTAAGACGAACTGTTTTGCCAGCAACAATACTGCGTTGTAAGCGAGTAAAGACTTCCGCCAAATTGGGTGGAGAAATAATCAACCACCTGATCAATTGTATTACATCCTCCCGAAGGCGTTGTGGTGTTGCAGTTATAGGCACATATAATTCCGAAGTTGTATCCATTCGGATTATTCAATGTAACGGGTGGAATATTTACGATAGAATAATTAGAAGGCACGGGTCCGTTGATGGCGCTCGCCAGTATTCCTCCGCAGTGATTGTTGTTTGTGTTCGGATACCCTGCACGGATTACCTGCGTAACGTTAGCAGCAAACGGCCCTGTAAGATTAATAACTATGGGTTCGTAGGTGCATACTCCTATCTTCAAGTTCGGAATATTCACATCTACGTTGATGTTCAATACACCTCCGTCATAGTTGGCAAATACCATCATATTACCCGAAGCACTGCAAGCAGGAGTTCCTGCGGCTACTACTTCTACATCAACCGTAGCAATGCAACCCGATACCGTATAGGTAACAGTGTAAGTGCCCGGAGTACTTGTGTTTGGTGTAATTGCTCCGGTGGTATTATCAATCGTTAATCCCGAAGGCGTTGCAGTGTAAGTGCCACCTGTGGCACCTGTTTGCGTTACACTTTGCGCTGTACTAACGCTCGTGCTGTATGGGCTGCCTGCATAAGAAATTGTTGCCGAGTTGTTATTGCCTTGTAAGAAAACATAATCACCGTCATCATTGCTGAAGAAACTGGTGTACATATCTTTTCTTCCATCGCCATTAATATCGCCCACTGCTATACTATGAGAACTTGAGCCTGCTTGCCCCTGATAGCAAAGCGAGAAAGAGAGATTGCCGTTGTTTGTCCATACCTGAGGATTGCCCCCATAAAAACTCATGAACACATCCAGGTCACCATCGTTATCATTATCGGTTAATACCAGTCCTTTGCAATAGTATCCGTTAGTAATAACAGGTCCTGCTGTAAATACTCCGCTGCCGTTGTTTATCCATAACTCCGAAGTACCTCCACCGGTACCTACCCATGCATCTAAATCGGTATCGCCATCCAAATCACCGAGGGCAATTTCACCCCCTTCTGTTCCGAAATTAGTTCCGCTCTGCGTAAAAGTTCCTGAGCCGTTATTTAAAAAAATAGTGTTTCCGTAATTACCGTTCTCCGTTACAAAGGCATCTAAGTCACCATCACCGTCTATATCACCAAGTGCAGCATCGTGGCCTCTTGCTCCTGTTACCGACTGAAAAACCGCATAACCTCCCGAGCCATTGTTCTTCATCACTTTTCCATCGCCACCGAAACCACTCGGCAGAAAAACATCCATATCACTATCACTATCAATATCGCCCATGGCAAAGTTATAAGTGCCTACGTTCGAAGAAAAACTTGTTACCGTAAAAACTCCTGAACCATTATTCTTCAATACCGTGAAATCGCTGGAAGTATAGAAAGGAGCAATGAGAATATCTCTGTCACCATCTCCATCTACATCGGCTACGACTGCCCCGTAAAAATCATGATTCGCACCGGTAGCATATTGGGCATTGAGAGTGTAAGTGCCGCTTCCGTTGTTGAAATAAACATCTACTCCGTAATAAGCCGACACTGCCACTGCATCCAAATCACCGTCCCCGTCAAAATCACCAAGCCCTACACCGAATGTAGCAGCAGAGTTTGCCGGTTCCACTTGTTGCTGGTAAGTAAAACTGCAGCACTGTGCATTTAATTTGTTGTGCGAAAAGATAAACAGAACAAGTAGCGCGTAAATAATTCTCATTGAAGAATGTGTTTTGAGTTAATATGTTTATGGAAGTGCGATAAAAGTAAGAAATCACAGTAGTATCAATATCAATTGACAAAATACATTTTCAACTTGTCTTTGTTCTTGCTTTAACTTTCCGCATTTAAGGGAAATACTTATTCATTAAAATATTTTCAATGTTCCCTTCTTGATGATGGCAATCAATACAATCCTTCCCTTTCTTAATAGCAGATATTTCTGTGTTACCTTCTGCCGAAACTGCGTTCCATAACCACCCCTTTTCATCGGCATATTCGTTACCCTCCTCTTTATACAGCATAGTATAAACGCGAGTTTTCCCTTCCTTGTCGCACATTTCTTTCACTATTAATGCTCCATCGGGAAAGGTGACCCCGTTGATTACTGTTCCAAAAACATTTAAGCGGCTTGCCGCTAAAGAATTAAATCGTGTTCTGATTAGCGAAAAGGCATGTGCACTGTTCTCGCTTTTAGGCAACAACGTGTCAGATAGTTTATACCAGGTAAAACCGCTGGTATCTTTTGCCATGTTATAAAGTTTACGATCTATACCCGTAGCGGGCTTCTTGCTGCACGAATTTATGGTAAGTGAATAAGCACAGCCGATAAACACAAGCAGGAGGAAACATTTTCTCATAAAAGTGTAGTTAGTGTCGGGTTTTTATCTTCGCACCTCAAATCTAAACCAATAACCCATGTCGCAAATAGCCACTATCGAAAAGCGTGATAACGGAGTAGCCATTGTTTGGCTCGACCAACCGAATGAAAAAATAAATAAAGTATCGCTCGAGTTTGTCGAAGGCATCGACAAGCTGTTTCAGGATTTAGAAAACGACCCTGCTGTAAAAGCGGCTGTCATCATCAGCAAAAAGAAGGACTGGATTGCCGGTGCCGACATTGACATGTTCGGTAAAGTAAAACAGAAAGGCGATTTCATTCAGTTTACACGCAATGGACATGTATCGCTCAACAAATTAGAGAGTGGCAAGAAACCTGTTGTTGCAGCTATCAATGGCGCCTGCCTTGGTGCAGGAACAGAAATTGCTTTGGCTTGCCACGGAAGAATTGTAAGCGATGATAAATCAACGCACTTTGCTTTGCCTGAAGTAATGCTCGGTCTATTGCCCGGTGGAGGAGGAACTCAACGCCTTCCGCGCTTGATTGGAATTCAAAAAGCATTGGACATGATGCTGACAGGAAAAAAAATTTATGGCAAAAAAGCAAAGAGTATTGGCCTGGCTGATAAAGTAACCAGCAAAGAACATTTACTGAATGCTGCTATTGACTTTGCCCTCCAACTGACCAAAGCCCCTTTAAAGCGCGAGGACAAAAGAACTTTTGTAGAGAAACTTCTCGAAAGCAATCCGCTTACCCGCAACGTTATTTACCGCAAGGCGAAAGAGATGGTGATGAAACAAACACAAGGCAACTATCCTGCACCGTTAAAGATTCTTGAGTGCGTAGAAATCGGAATGGAACAAGGTATGACCAAAGGTTTAGATGCCGAAGCGGTGAAGTTTGAAGAACTTATTCTTACCGATGCAAGCCGACAACTCATTCGCATTTTCTTCAACATGACCGAAAAGAAAAAGAATCCATACGAAGGCAAAGCAGAAATAAAACCGCTTGATAACATTGCCATGATTGGCGCAGGATTTATGGGTGCGGGTATAGCACAGGTAAGCGCAGTAGATGGCATCAACGTATTGCTGAAAGACATTAAAGAAGAAACGCTGCAACAAGCCAAACAAACTATCTGGAGCGATTTGAATAAAAAGGTGAAGCGCAAAACCATGAGCCAGCCCGAAGCAGAGGAAATTGTAAACCGTGTGCAATCGAAATTAGACTTTAGTGGTTTCGATAAAGTGAGTGTGGTGGTGGAAGCGGTATTCGAAGAAATAAAACTAAAGCAGCGCATTGTTGCCGATGTAGAAGCTGCCGTAAAACCCGACACTATTTTCGCGAGCAACACTTCGGCATTGCCTATTTCCCATGTGGCAGAGAAAGCTGCGCGCCCAGAAAATGTAATCGGCATGCACTACTTCTCTCCCGTTCCTAAAATGCCTTTACTCGAAATAATTAAAACACCCAAGACTGCCGACTGGGTTACTGCTACGTGTTTCGAACTTGGCATACGTCAGGGCAAAACCTGTATTGTGGTTAATGACGGACCGGGATTTTACACCACGCGCATCCTCGCTCCTTACATGAACGAATGTTTCCTGTTAATTGAAGAAGGCTGCGAAGCAGGACTGATTGACAAGGCGATGAAGAAGTGGGGCTTCCCCGTGGGGCCTGTTACGTTACAGGATGAAGTAGGCATTGATGTGGGCGCACACATTATGAGCGGTGAGTTTGCCGAGATGGCTAAGAAGCGCGAAGGTGCGCGCAGCAACGATGCCATTATTAAAATGTTTAAAGATGGCTACCACGGCAAAAAGAACAAGCGCGGGCTTTATAAATATGACGAGAAAGGAAAGAAGGCGGGTATTAACGAAGAGATTTATAAATACTTTGGCAACCCTAAGCGCAAGGAGTTTACCACCGAAACCATACAGAACCGAATGGGCATGATGATGCTGAACGAATGCCTGCATTGCTTAGAAGAAGGCATACTCGAAAGCACTACGGATGGTGATGTAGGTGCAGTTTTTGGCCTTGGCTTTCCTCCGTTTACTGGCGGACCTTTCCGCTTTATCGACCGCGAAGGCGCTGAAAAAATAATTGCTACCATGGAGGATCTCTCTGCCAAATACGGTGTGCGCTTTAAACCCGCTCAGATACTACGCAATTATGCTAAGGAAGGAAAGAAATTTCATAGCAATTAAACTCCTGGCTGGTGATACCACCAACGGCAAGAAATGACAGAGAAAAAAACATACTTAATTACCGGGTGCTCCACAGGAATTGGCTATGAACTTGCTTTAAAACTGGCCGCGCCAAATATAAACCTGGTGCTGGCTGCCAGAACAACTCAACCCTTGCTTGAGCTATCGGAGCTTTGTAAGAAAAGGGGTGCCGATATTTTAATCTGTAAAACAGATGTATCGGTTGAAGCGGAATGTAAAAATCTGGTAACCGAAACCATCAGCCGGTTTCAACATATAGATATCCTGATTAATAATGCAGGCATTTCAATGACTGCCAATTTTGACGAAATCCAAAATGTAGAGGTATTTGAAAGACTTATGAGAACAAACTACCTGGGGGTGGTTTACTGTACCTACTATGCGCTCGAAAGTTTAAAAAAAAGAAAAGGACTTATTGTTGGAGTTTCTTCCCTACAGGGGAAAACCGGTTTCCCGCGTTCATCTGCTTATGCTGCCAGCAAATTTGCACTGCAGGGATTTCTTGATTCCATCAGGATTGAACTATCTGAATCGGGAGTTGATGTGCTGGTAGTTTCACCGGGGCCTGTGGCTACCGATATTCGAAACAAAAAGTTAAACATACATGGAGAAGTAGCCAAAGATCTTAAAGATTACAGCAATGAAAAAATGATGCCCGCTGACGAATGTGCCGCGCTAATTGTTCGCGCAATTCAAAAAAGGCAGCGGGAACTGGTAATGACATCAAGCGGCAAAATACTCCCCTGGCTAAAGCTTATTTCTCCCGGTCTTGTAGACAAAATAATACTTAGCAAGGTGAATAAATTTTACAGTTGATTAAAATGGTTGTTAGTGATAACATCAACAACGGTAAAAGAAGCAAAACCATGACAGATACGAGCAACATAGTCATGACCATTCCGAAGCGCCAGTCCATTATCACCATTGTGTTTATTATTGTATGGGTAGGTTTAACGCTTCATAATGTTATAGGTAAAGGAGCTTCAAAGCCTTTCGCATGGCTGTTTATTTTAGTAAGCATCTACCTTATGGGAGTTCTGTTTTATACATTATTTGGTAAAGTTGAAATAGCATTGGAAGTTGGAAAGTTGTTGGTATCTAAAAAAATATTTTCGAGCCTTCTTACGTTTTCAAGCTACGAATTATCAAAGATTAAAAATGTGCGGGAAGTAAAAAATGAAAAAGGAGATACCTTTCTGGCGTTCGGCAGAAGCCCTTCCTTTACTCCTGAATTTTTACGTTGGTATTATGATAAAAATCCTGTAGTGGTTTACTTTGTTTATGATGGTGATAAGGAAATAAAAATAGGTGAAGGCTTAGAAGCTTTCGACTCAAAAAAGCTAATGCAGATTCTTAAACACAAAAAATAGTTCTCCGCCTATTGCAGAGTCCCCTCTAGCTGGGGGCGCGAAAGCAACCTTGCTTGATGAATAGCGTTGTTACACCATAACAGCTTCCTTCCACAAAGTCTCCTCATCATCACTCTGCCGTAAACAATCCTCTTTCTTCATTGCTGTTCCAAAATTTTCTGAAAGATGAAGAGCGGGCATTTCCAAAATTGGAAATAGGGTCGGGAAACCTCCCGATAGCATTTCCAAAGTTGGAAATAAGGGCGGGAAGCCTCCCCGTGGCCTTTCCAATATTGGAAACAGGGTCGGGAAACCTGCCGATAGCATTTCCAAAATTGGAAATAGGGGCGGGAAACCTCCCGATGGCATTTCCAACTTTGGAAATGACGTTGAGCTTACAGTTAACTCTATTTTATAACATCAGCTGCGATGCGTTAACAACACACAAGCCACAATCCCATTCTTTCAACCCGTTGATGCACGGTGGGTTTGGTTGCCATTACTAATTTCTTGCTGCGCAGGTAAAAAGGGCTATACCACCTTAGCTTTTAAAGTAAATAGTGATTTGGTAGTGAACAACCGATTATTCGATAACAGATTTATAAATAACGTTTGTCTATTTTTTTCTTCTAAAAAATTAATACCTTGTTTAGCAATACATTTTAAAAATTAAAAACTAACCGTATGCCTAAATACATAATCGAACGCAACATTCCGGATGCAGGTAAACTTTCATCTGCCGAGTTAAAAGGTATTTCTCAAATCTCCTGCGGGGTGTTAAGCAAAATGGGTTCGCAGATACAATGGGTGCAAAGCTATGTGGCAGGCGATAAAATTTATTGCGTTTACATAGCACCGAACGAAGAAATGATTCGCGAACATGCACGGCAAGGAAATTTCCCTGCCAATCTGGTAACGGAAATCGCTACAATCATTGACCCTGCTACAGCGGAGTAAAACGAGCTGAATTTAGTAAGCCTTTGCTTGTGTAAAATTTTTTATACTTCTTTTTTGTGTACTTATCTATTTCACTTTGCAAGGGAGTAATCAAGCAGCAGCCATTCCAACATCGGCATAAAAAATTAGTTTCGAGCCCGCAAAAAATTAGGAGAACAGCTTCATTGCTGAAATAGAAGAAGTATTATGAGCATACCGTTTAAAGAAACAGCCGGAAAAATAGAACTGCATTACTTTTTTTCTGATGAATCGCACAGCATGAATGCACTTATCCGAAACAAGTGTGAGCATAACCTGCTGGGCATCTTTAAAGAAATTTCCACAGTACTCAACGCCCGCCAAAAAGTAGAAACCGAAGCCTATACGGAAGGTGGGTTGAAAGAACGTTTTGTGTTGCTAGGCAATAGTGAGTTTATGAGCAGTTTTGTCACAACTGTTTTTCATTTTGCACTACCACTGGAAGTGGATATTGAAAAAACAGTAAGCGAAGAAAATAAGGAAGAAACGAAAGAACGCATTGAAAAGCTGCGAAAAGAACTGAAAGAACACGAGCGCGACAGCGAGTTTAAGATTGACATGGAAAATGTAGCTACCCTGTTTCGCAATAACCTGAAAATAATTAAGCTTAAATCTAACTTCTACCGCCAGTTGAGCGGATGCGAGAAAGTTACAAAATTTGCGATTCAGCGTGTGAACGAAGCCGGTGAATATGTAGGTAAAGTCAACACTATCAACCGTAAGCGGTTCGATACCTATATGCTTATAGCCGATACGCTGAAACCTGAAACAGACGAAGCAGCAGTGATTGAAATTATTTCACCGGTGCTTAAAAACGGCAGCTATAAATGGAAAGGCATTTACATGCAAACGGGCAAAATCATCAACTTCTACATGAAAGATGAAGCCTTTAAAAACGAAGTGATCAGCCAGAGCATTCCGTTTAAAAACGGTACGCGTATAGAATGTACGCTCGAAAGCACCCGTAAGATGAATGAGTTCGGAACCGAAGTAGTAACCGGTTATTCGGTAATGGTGGTATCCAAAAAACTCGATGACCAGGTAGTGATGGAAATGCCGCAACCACGGAATATACGCAAAAAGAAAGAACCGGAATTGAAACAGCTTGACCTGTTTGGCAGTTTGTTTCAATAGCATAACGTAAACATTATCGCTTCATGTTTGTTGTAGCTCACATGAAAAACTATTTAGTAATAGGAGCTTCTAGGGGAATTGGTTTAAGCATTACACAAAATTTAGTCAATGAAAAGCACAACGTATTTGCCTGGTCCCGAACAGCCTCTGCCGAACTGAAACAACTGAACGTTACCTTTTCATCAAACGATGTGAACAGCGGAAACATAGATGATGCTTCACTGCCCGATATGCTGGATGGATTAGTTTACTGTCCCGGCTCTATTAATCTGAAACCTTTCCAGCGACTTACTCAGCAGGATTTTATGACAGATATGCAGATAAATTTCCTTAGTGCCGTGAAGTGCATTCAGTTTACCTTACCAAGGTTACGCCAATCAGATGGAGCAAGTATTTTGCTGTTTAGTACCGTTGCCGTAGGAAGCGGCATGACTTTTCATGCCAGCATTGCATCGGCAAAAGGTGCGGTTGAAGGATTGGTAAAAAGCTTATCGGCTGAGTTTGCTCCTAAAATTCGTGTAAATGCGATTGCTCCATCACTTACTCAAACGAGTCTGGCAGAAAAATTTTTATCAAGCGATGAAAAAAAAGAAGCCGCTGGCAAGCGGCATCCGCTACAACGTTATGGCACGCCAAAGGACATTGCAGACATGGCGCAATTTCTCCTTTCAGATAAAGCGAGTTGGATTACAGGACAAGTGATGCATGTAGATGGCGGCATGAGTGCTATCCGCTAATTATATAGTTTTTAAAATATGATACACCGTTTAAAACAGAAACAGTTTCTGCCCATTAGTTTGGAAGAAGCATGGAATTTTTTCAGCACTCCCGCTAACCTCAATAAAATTACCCCTGACGAACTGGTATTTGAAGTAACCTCTGCGCTTCCCGACAAAGTATATGAAGGTTTAATTATTACTTACCGCATAAAACCCATGTTGAATATTCCAGTAGAATGGTGTACCGAAATAACGCACGTACGCGAAAATGATTTTTTTGTTGACGAACAGCGCAAAGGTCCCTACAGCATGTGGCACCATGAGCATCATTTTAAAAAAGTAACAGATGGAACGCTTATGACAGACCTAGTTCATTACGATATCGGGAAATGGATTTTCGGAGAGCTCGCAGGGAAACTATTCGTGCATAAAAAAGTGAAACAGATATTTGACTACCGCTACCGTTTGCTGGAAAGCTACTTTAGGAAGGCATAAAAAAACTTACATTTATTTTCATGCGCTACATATTATTCACTTCCATCGCACTTTCGTTTTTATTATTTACATCTTGCAAAAACAGTTCAAAAGAAACAACTGACAAAAAACAAACAATTGTTTTTCGGTTCAAATTAGATTCCGCAGGAAACATTACTGATGCAGAAGTAAAAAAACAATTGGCCCACCTGGCAGTTCACATCAGCGCGAATGCCGACAAGGTGGTGCTGTACAGCTACACCGAAAAAATGAAGACCGCTGAGGAGAGTTTAGTCATAGCCACTCAACAGGCAAATGCCGCTAAAATGTGGATGTATCAATCGGCTAAAGAAAGAATATACTACAGTGTAGGTGTTGAAGCCAAAGGATTCGAGAATCCTGTAGATGCAACAAATCCATACTCATTGAAAAACCGAAGAATTGAGATTGAGTTCTTGTAACTGAATGAACTTTACTTCGCTGCCAATGCTGGTAGCTCAGGCGCTGGCACAATGTTCCTTATAGGTGGAATGGATTTTAGATAAGCGAAAACAGCCTCCAATTCCTTATCAGTCATGTTTTTAATCATTTCCCAAGGCATGGGAGGCAACAAGCCTCTGCCCGACTCAATGCCCTTGAATTTTCCCATCCTTATGGCGGTCATAAAAGTAGCTTCATCCCAATTGCCTATTCCCGTGGGGTCGGGCGTAAGATTAGCAGTATAAGAAACACCCCAAGGCCCTACCCACGCGGTCAAGTCGTTGGTACATATGACCCCTTTGCTTTCCATTTTCTTCCGGTCAACATCCGGGCATGGCGTCTGTGAAGGATGACCCGATAGCAACAATGAACTGTCTAACTCCATGCCATTTGCCCCCATTTTCTTGGGTGTATGACAATCGTTGCAGCCGCAAATAGTTACTAAATGTTCGCCATATTTTACGTTACTTTCAAATCCCCCATAATCAACTTTGGCATTGGTTGTTTCGGTCACGGTGCCATCGCCCTTATTTTGGTTACAGGCGGTTAATATCCCCACTACCGAAATAATTACAACTGAATAAATTTTTGTGTAAATAGTTTTCATACGTCTACGGTTTAGTTAAACAACGATTAAACTGCTTTTTAAATTTATAAATCATTTTTTAAAATAGCGAGAAAAAATTTTTACAAAAAGTTGCTGAATGAAAAAAAAATGTAGTTTTAATCGCAGAAATTTTAAAACCAAACAGAACATGAAAAAAATTTTATCCGCACTTGCAATTTTCTTTTTACTAACAGGATTTTATAGCTGCACAAAAGAAGTCGACAATGACAAAGAGTTGTGTAACAACAGTTTAAAGGACGGGAAAGAAACCGAAATTGATTGTGGTGGCGACTGTTTACCATGCCCTGCCCCATCTACTTTTTCTGCTACACTTACCGGTTATAATGAACAAGACGTAATATTCGCGGTTCAAAACCTTACCGGGAGCAATGCCTTTGGTAAGATTTTAGGTCCAAGCATAAGAGTTTCTTCCAGCCTTTCAACGACTCCATTTCAATTTATGTTTATTCCGGGTGCAATTGGCGAAGCGCGGTATGTTTCTGATATTAGATTTGATTTTGCTGGTGAAACCTATACCATAGATGATACTGCAGCTGCGGGTTATGTAACCCTGACCGAACAAGATACTTTACGTAGAATTATAAGTGGAACTTTTAATTTTAATGCAGAGCGTGTTACTAAAGGCATGGTTAAATGCCAAGTCAGAGAAGGCGTCTTCACGAACGTTCGCTACTCTGACTTATAGATTGGCTGTTTTCGCTTTTTCTCATTTTGCAAGCAGCCTTTGTCAATTACCCGATAACTCTTTTCTTCGCATATACTAAATGAACTACTATAAAGGTAGTTCATTTAGCTTTTCATATGAACAAACGAAAAATATTCAACGACCCGGTACACGGATTTATTACCATTCCGCATGAGTTGATATTTGACATTATTGAGCATCCTCACTTTCAGCGCCTCCGGAGAATAAAGCAATTGGGACTGAGCGACTACGTTTATCCGGGAGCAATTCACACCCGTTTTCATCACGCGCTGGGTGCGTTTCATTTAATGCGCAAGGCGCTTTCGATACTGAAAATAAAAGGCTGCAAAATTTCGGAAGAAGAAGAACTGGCAGCTGAGATTGCCATCCTCCTTCACGATATTGGTCACGGACCTTTTTCTCACACACTGGAAAAAAGTTTGATTGCCAACGTGCATCACGAAGACCTTTCTAAAATATATATCCGCAAACTCAACGACCATTTTAAAGGGAAATTAGAAATGGCCATAAAAATTTTTGATGGCAGCTACAAAAAGAAATTTCTGCATCAGTTAGTTTCTTCGCAATTGGATGTTGACAGATTAGATTACCTCACCCGCGATGCCTTTTTCACCGGAGTGAATGAAGGTGCGATTTCATATGAACGGGTGATTGAGATGATGAATGTGAAGAACGATGAGTTAGTGGTTGAAGAGAAAGGAATTTACAGTATTGAAAGCTTCATTATTGCGCGCAGGCTGATGTATTGGCAAGTGTATCTGCACAAAACTGTTTTGTGCGTAGAGCAAATGATGGTAAAAGCAATTGAACGGGCGAAACATTTAATCGCAAAGGGTAAAAAACTGGATGCCTCTCCAGCCCTTACATATTTTTTAAATCATAAGGTTCGATTAAAAGATTTCGAAAAAGATCCGAAAGCATTAGAATACTATTCGCAGTTAGATGATGTAGATATTTTTGCAGCTTTTAAGTACTGGCAGTATGCCGATGATAAAATCCTGAGGATCCTTTGCGAAGCAATTTTGGAGCGCAAACTTTTTAAGATTGAAATCGGTAGTAAATCATTTCCCTATCAGAAAATCAAAGATCTGAACGAACGGGCCATCAAAAAATTCAAAATAAATGAAGAGGACGCAACCTATCTTGTTTTCTCTGACTCTACTTCAAACAATGCATACAGCCCTGGTGAAAATCGCATCAATATCATGTCGGGAAAAAATGAAGTTGTTGATATAGCGCAGGCAAGCGACCAATTAAATATTTCTGTACTGAGTGTACCTGTAACAAAATACTATGTTTTCTATCCCAAAACTCTTCTTAAGTAAATGAAGCAAATCGTTCTTCTAATTTCCGTTCTAATTTATCTCCAAACATTTTCTCTCGACTTTTCCGATAACAAACTTATTTCTTACACGCTCTGGAAAACTGTAACCAAAGAAGAGATAAAAAAGAAAATGAAAGAGAGTCATGTTCCTAAATCTCTGCTTAACCCTAAATATGATGTAGATATTTATGATGTTACTTATAAAACGTATTGGCATGATAACTCCTCTATTATGGCCTCAGGATTAGTATTTGTACCCCGTGGAGTCAACAAGTCAATGCCAGAAGTGGTTTACCACCATGGTACTCGCGTTCAAAAAGGAAGGGAAAAGCATGTGGATGGCGAAAGTTATATCTGCCTGGGTTTAGCGGTAGATGGATACCTAGTTTTAAAACCTGATTACATAGGTCTTGGTCATGGTGAAAAGTTTCATCTCTATCAGCAGTATAAGTCATTGGGTCAATCAAGTGCCGATATGATTTATGCCATCCGTGAGTTCAGTGATACCCTTCAAATAAAAACGAACGAGCAATTATTTCTAACGGGATACTCCGAAGGAGGATATGCAGCAGTTGCCGCGAATAAAGTTATTCAGGAAAGTTATCCTGATTTAAAGGTAACCGCTACTTCAGGTAATAGCGGAGCTTATGACATGGCAGGTGCGCAAAGCGAGGTGATGTTTAAGACCTATTCCCATCCGCACTATCTGCCTTATATTTTAAAAGGCTTTAATGAGGTTTACAATATTGTTCCTGATATCAATAAAATATATAAAGCTCCGTATGATTCGCTCATGCCAATTTATCTCGATGGGCATCATCGTTTGAAAGCATTGGATGAAATTTTGCCTAAGATTCCAAAAGATATGGTAGTAGATAGTTTTGTAGAAGCCTATAAGACTGATTCCAATTTCCTGATGCACAAAGCGCTTAAAGAGAACTCACTTATCAATTGGAAACCCGAAAACCCCGTTCAGCTTTGCTACTGCAATGCTGATGAGCAGGTAACTTACAAGAACGCTTTTGTGGCCCGCGATGGAATGAAAAAGCTTGGAGCCAAACATGTAACACTTCGCAGCGGAGGAAAAAAATATGGTCATTACAAATGCGCGCTTTTTGCTTCGATGTACACTAAGCTCTATTTTGACAGCTTCAGAAACGGCAGCAAGTACGGAAGGAAAGGGAAAGCCGGAAAAAGATTTTTACTCGCCCTGGCAAAACTGGCTATTAAGACTTAATTGAAAAATAATTTCTTTACAGTACAATAATATTTCAAGAACCCGTTTAACCTGCATATTTAAGAACCCGTGATGGAGATAAAGGCAAAGGAATTGGCTGTGTTGCTTAACGCCAAACTCGAAGGCAACCCGGAAGCAAAAGTTTCAAAACTTGCTAAAATTGAAGAAGCCGATGCCGATTCATTCTGTTTTCTAGGAAATCCTAAATACTTCCACTATGCCCAAACTGCAAAGGCGGGTATTCTTCTTTGCGATGAAACACTTGAGTACAACCCATCGAATATCGCTGCTGCGCTTCGTGTTAAAGAACCGTATCAGGCGTTTCAAAAACTCATGGAACTCTACGCTTCGCTGAACGGCAAGCAAAAATCTTCAGCCATTGAAGAACATTCTCATATTGGAAAGAACTCTTCCTACGGTGAAAATTTTCACCTAGGCTCGTTTAGTTATGTTGGAGAGAATGTGAAGATTGGTAGGAACGTAACTATCTACCCCAACTCGTTTGTTGGTGATAATGCTGAAATTGGTGACGACACCATCATCTACGCAAACGTTTCTGTCTATCACGATTGCAAAATCGGAAGTAGGGCTATTCTTCATTCGGGTTGTGTAATTGGTTCCGATGGTTTTGGTTTTGCCCCACAGGAAGATGGCTCCTACAAAAAGATTCCTCAGACCGGAAATGTAATTATCGGTAACGATGTAGAAATTGGAGCAAATACCTGTATTGACCGTGCAGTTATTGGTTCTACTCAAATTCGCGATGGAGTGAAACTGGATAACCTGATTCAGGTGGCACACAATGTGGAAATTGGAGAGAACACCGTGATCGCTGCGCAGGCAGGCATTTCCGGTTCCACCAAATTCGGAAAGAATGTAATGATAGGCGGTCAGGCAGGTATTACCGGACATTTGAACATTGCTGATGGTGTGAAAATTCAGGCACAGGCTGCTGTTATTCGTGATATAATTGAGAAAGGTAAAGGCGTTTCGGGAGCGCCTGCAATAGATGCAAGGGAACATTACAGAATCCTTGCATCTATGAAAATTCTTCCGCAACTGATTCAGCGGGTAAAAGAGTTGGAAAAAAGATTAGAC
Organism: Bacteroidota bacterium; assembly: GCA_040387015.1. GTDB lineage: Bacteria > Bacteroidota > Bacteroidia > Chitinophagales > LD1 > Bog-950. Next base: position 7,110 of record JAZKEP010000214.1, on the reverse strand, counting down.
GCGGGCAAATAGTCTTGTTATGGTTTGTGTTAAATGTCACTTAAAATAATAGTTTTGTCACCCTTTTAGAAATCGTTAATGACCCATTCTTTACAGCAGACCATAAAACAGGAAACTTCGCTTACGGGCGTGGGTTTACATACCGGTCAAAACGTTACAGTTACCTTCCTTCCGGCCGCTGTTAACCATGGCATTAAATTTCAACGGGTTGATTTACCCGACAAGCCTATTATTAATGCCGATTGCGATTTAGTAACTACCGTTCAGCGTGGAACAACTTTGGAAAAAGGGAGTGCCATGGTAGCTACCGTAGAACATTTAATGAGCGCACTCATCGGGTTGCAGATTGATAACTGCCTGGTACAGGTAGATGGAATTGAAATTCCTATCATAGATGGAAGCGCACGTTATTTTGTAGAGGCATTAGAAAAAGCAGGCATTCAGGAGCAAACTGAAGAGCGGGATATTTTCGAATTGCGCCAAAACATTCATTATGTAGATAAAGAAAGCGGTGTTGAATATCTCGCAATGCCAAGCAATCGTTATAAGGTAACTGCACTTATTGACTACAAAAGCGAAGTGCTTGGTCAGCAGCATGCTACGATGGATAAGATGAATGATTTCAAAAAGGAAATTGCCCCATCGCGCACGTTTTGCTTTTTGCATGAGTTGGAAATGCTGTATGATGCAGGATTAATTCGCGGAGGTGATTTGAATAATGCCATTATTGTAGTAGATAAACCTGTTACCGAAGATGAAAGAGTAAAACTCGCTGCTTTGTTTAATAAGCCTGATATAAAAGTGGTGGAAGAAGGAATTCTAAATAATGTGGAATTGCATCATCATAATGAGCCTGCCCGTCATAAGCTTTTAGATGTTGTAGGTGATTTGGGGCTCATAGGAACCCCGTTAAATGCCAACATCATAGCCACTAAGCCCGGACATAAACACAACGTAGAATTTGCAAAAGTTCTGAAAGCACATATTAAGGCAGAGCGATTGAAAGACCCTGCGCCAGCTTACGACCAGAATGTTCCTCCCGTTTACGATTCAACAGGTATTGAAAAAATTCTCCCGCACCGCTACCCTTTTTTATTGATTGATAAAATTATTTCACTCAGCGAAAGTGAAGTGGTGGGTGTAAAAAATGTAACCATGAACGAAGAATTTTTTCGTGGTCACTTTCCGGGCAATCCGATTATGCCCGGTGTATTGCAACTAGAGGCAATGGCGCAAACCGGTGGAATACTAGTGTTGCATAAACTTCCTGACCCCCACAACTACGACACCTATTTTATTAAGATTGATAAGGTAAAGTTTAAAGCAAAGGTAGTTCCCGGTGATACAGTTCTGTTTAAAATGGAAATGCTTTCACCTATGCGTAGAGGAATTATTGAAATGAAGGGAAGCGCTTATGTCGGAAATAAATTAGTGAGCGAAGCGGAGTTGATGGCGAAGATTCAAAGAAAGGAAGGAAAATAAGAAGCCTGATTAATGAACCAACCTTTCTCTTATATACACCCCCAGGCTGAAGTTGCAGATAACGTAGTGGTAGAACCTTTTGTTACTATTTCGAAAGATGTAACAGTGGGTGAAGGTACTTGGATTGGGCCTCACGTTACTATTATGGAGGGTGCCCGCATTGGAAAGAACTGCAAAATATTTCCGGGAGCAGTTATCTCCGCCATTCCTCAGGATTTAAAATATAAAGGCGAAAAATCAACCGTTGTAATTGGAGACAATGTGGTGATACGCGAGTATGTAACTATCAATAAAGGAACCGAGGTTTCCATGAAAACTATTATCGGTGATAACTCCCTGTTAATGGCTTACGTGCATATTGCACACGATTGTATTATTGGTAAGAACTGCGTGTTAGCAAACAACGCTAATCTTGCCGGACATGTTGAAGTCGGTGACTACACTATCTTGGGGGGGTCTACCAACTTTCAGCAGTTTGTAAAAATAGGAAGGCACGTAATTGTAAGTGGCGGGTGCCTGGTAAATAAAGATATTCCTCCGTTTGTTCGTGCTGCGCGTCATCCAACTACTTATGCGGGCGTAAATTCAATTGGGTTAAGAAGAAGAGGTTATACTACCGAACAGATAAACGAGATTTTGGATGTTTATCGTATTCTCTACATCCGAGGGTTTAATACAAGTACTGCCCTAAAATATATTGATGCCGACATCGAATCAAGTGCAGACAAAGATGAAATCGTAAATTTTATTCGCGAAAGTGTTCGCGGAATAATGAAAGGTTTCAAAAGCTCCAGTGAAGAATAAATAGAAGCTTAGTTCTTCTTACCCTCTAACTCTTTCAGCCTTGTTTCCATCGAAAAAAGGAACGCAAAAATGCAACTGAGTATAATTACCAGAACCGCTACCACCACATAAACTTTCAGATTGCTTTTGAAAAAATCATTGGTGTCTGTTTCACCCTGTGCAAAAGTGAAAAGGGAAAAGAATAAGAACAGAAGATTTAACAAATATTTTTTCATGCTTGCTGTTTTTGAGTTAAGAGTTCTAAACGGATGCGCAGTGACAAAATCCAAAAGCCAAGGAGTATCCAGCCCATCACAGCGGGATAAAAGAACATCCGCAAAGTGCTATCCAAATCATATTTGCTGAAAGCCGGGTTTCCTCCGTTGCCAGGATGCATAGAATCGGTCAGGCGGGGAAGCACAAACACGCACATAATGAAAACCACAAACGCAAATACGTTATAGCCTGCTGCAATTTTATCGCTTTTCACGCGGTCGGTTAGCAAACCTCGTAAAACCAGGTAAGCGACATAAAAAAACATAGCTACTAATGCTGCAGCCATCTTCACATCTTCAAGCAAAAGCTTTCTCATCACGTCCAGCCAACCCGTTCCTATATACCAAGTGTATTTAGCCCATATCAAACCCGTAAGGTAACCACAGGTGCCAAACAACAAGGCAACCACCGCACTTTCATGAGCCAGAATATCCCACTTCTCATCTCCTTTAATCAAATAAAGTATGCTGCCTATCATGGAAGCAAATACCAGCAGAGTCATTACAAACCACATTGGCACATGGAAGAAAGTGTTGCGAATTGTTTCGTATAAAATTTCGCGGTAGGGAAAATTCCTTAGCTGACTACGATTATTCTTCACCTCCGGTTCTGAAGCGATGGCTGTAGTTTGAGAAGATGAATCAACCACCGATGATTTTACTAAGGTTAGCGCATCCCGCAAGGCAAATGTTCCATCCAAATCATTATTGATTACAACATCAAAACTGGATGGCTTAATGTCTTTCTGCTGCAAAGAACTGATGCAGAACTTCACCTCCACTTGGTCATCACTTATTATTTTAAAACCTAAAGGAACGTAGTAGTTGCTTTGATTCTTAAACCACATCTGAATTTTACCTGCCTCAGGAGAACTAAAATGCGAATGGTAAGTGGAAATTTGAAAAGTGTGAACCGAATCCGGGTAAAAAGAAACGGGACTAACGCGGGTAATTCCGGGACCGAGTTGTATAAAAAAGCTACCGGCTACAACATACAATAGAAGAAACACAGACAACCACTTCCACCATTTACTGTAAATCCAATTCATTTATCTAATTCCGTTTTCAAGGGCGCAAATATAAAAATTGTGGATGCTTGCCGTATACAGTGCGCCTCTTGTTTACTTAAAACAGGTTCCCTTCTGTGTCATCCATGGATGGATTTCATAAACTAGCCTTCCAGATTTCACTGCGGGATCGTTATCTACAAAACTTCTTACTTCCTCCTCACTGCCCGAATCAAAAATGAATATTCCGCGCAAATCACCTTCATCTAAAAAAGGGCCAGCCACATTAAGTTTTCCGGATGCGGCCAGTTTGTTTATATTTTCAATATGTCCTTTCTGAATCTTTCCAGCCATAATAGAATCCTGGTCTCGGTTGGGCCCTTTTTTGAGCATCACAAAAAAATAGGGCTTGAGATTGTCCTCTTCATTTTTCTTTTGTGCTGTAATTTGCTGTACCGAAAAGGCAAAAAGAACAAGAGTAATCAGGGTAATTTTTTTCATACAAATTATTTTACTGTTCTCATGCGCCATGCCATCACCAATGAGATGATGACACCGAAAAACAGAGTGCTGAAAAAACACTGCACGATATAAGAGGGAAGATTGAAATACATGGTTGCTTCCTCTTTCGCTTTAGGAATATTCATGTGTAAAGAAGCAGCACGAGCGGTTGAATAGTCAATCATAGTTTGGAAGAAATCGGGATTGACCAGGTTATGAAACATAAACTGCGTAGGAACTGTAAGCACTGCGGTAAAAACTGCGATAAAAAACCCGGTTATGAAAGCCTGTTTGAAAGTAATTGTTCCGCCTAATTGTATAGCCTTTTCCTTAATGGCTAAGTAGCTGCTGCCAACAGGTATAGCTAAAGAAAACAGGGTAATTGCCGGATGATATTGTATGAATCTATCCTGCAGTCCGACTAAATATTCCAGCGTTTGCCACAGAAGCATGAGCAAACTTATCAGAACGGCAAACCGTATTTCAAGGCTAAGGGTCACATGGCGTGTTTGTAAATGAAAACTACGAAAATATTTGCGAGATGAAATTATTTGAAAATTTCTCTTTTGGATCGAACTGTTGGCGAAGTGAGTTAAACTTCTCTAACTCCGGATAAACTGATTTCAAATATCTTTTATCAATGGCAAACTCCTTACCCCAATGAGGTCTGCCATTATACTTTTTAGCCATGGCTTCAAAATCACTCAGTAGCTCTTTCCATCCAAAATTATCAGCATTGTAAGCACCCAACCAAATTGTACTTCGTCCGTAACATGGACTTAAAGCATACTCATCCGCTTTTGTAAAACGTATCTCTTGAATAAAATTGACACGATGCTGTGAAGCATTTATCATTGCTTTATACTCTTGCAATAAATCCTTTGCCAACGAGATATCAAATGCCCATTCGGTTTCGCGATGTAAGGGCGGTTCAGGCACATTGAATACTTCGTAACTCTTTTCAATTCTATCTAAAGGCCGAATAAATTTCTCCACTAAAACCGGGTTTATTCTTTTCCTCCAATCACGTTTCATATTCCCAATCTTCAGCAACAAACGATACATATTCACCGAAACAAACTCATCCATAAACCATTGGCGGAACTTCGAATCATTCACCGGTTGTTGTGTTCGTTGATAACGGTAGACAACGACATGTTCGGAGTGAGGAAACCACCACATTTTAAAGTGATCTGTTGCATGTATCATTTCGTCCAGCTTGTCGAGTGCCTCGTCAAACTTCATCACAAAGGTTTGGTCATGAAGATTAAATGCGGGAACAATATTTAGAGTTATTTCGGAAACAACCCCGATGCAACCAAGATTTATCAGGCACCTGTTAAACAAATCTTTATCGTGTTTCCAATGCAGCGTTATCTTTTCTCCATCTGCCTTTATCAAACTGAATTCTTCCACTTGCGAGCCCAGGATTTGATAATTAATGCCGCTACCGTGTGTGCCGGTAGAAACAGCCCCTGCCAGCGACTGCTGACAAATAGAACCAAGATTGCTAAGCGCCAGCCTCTGCTTATCTAAATATTCGTTCAATTGGTTCAACTTAACTCCCGCCTGAACTTTTAGCTGTAACTTATCTTTATCAAGGTGAAGAACCTTGTTGTAATGATCCAGATTAATAAGCGCATCTTCATTAAGACAGATAGAACTCCATGAATGCCCAGTTCCTACAACCCTGACCTTCTTACTTTTCTTAATGATATCAATCAGGTCATTTTCGTTACCCGGCTGAAAGTAACCGGATGCTACACAACTTTCGTTCTTTGCCCAATTTGTAAAGCGGTGGTTAGTTTGTTGAATCATCAAAGGCCAAGATGCTCCCCTTTTTTGAAAGACAGAACAATTGCAGCTAAAAACAAAAGACCCCCGATACAATCGGGGGCCTTCGAGTTTGGGGAAACTATCAAAAAAGGTATAATATTCGCTTTTGTTAATCGTTAGACAGTGTCAGATTGAAAAGGGTTGCATGGGGTCTTATTTTTTCCGAATTAAATAAACTTAAATAACTCCCCACAATTTGTTTTTCGGATAATTGCGGGGAACTTTGACACTATTCCCTGATAGCCAGCATGAAAAAAATCCTCCTATTCCTTTCCCTGTACTCTTTTTATCAGGCATTCGCTCAATGTGTAGCCCCGTTTGAGGACATCAACAGGTTTGTTTATCTGTTCGATGCAGGTCAATCTAATTACATTGAGAACCTTCCTGTTACAGGAATGAAAGTGGGGCGCTCAGGCCTGGCAGCTTATATACCCCAAAACGGCCGCCTTAAAATGTATTATAAAGGGAAAACCTATACCATTAATGATAACACCCCCAATTATTACATGACTGATAACTGGTTTCTGTACCAAAACTATAACCAGATAAAAGTTTTTTACAACAACGAGTTTAAGACCCTGGAAAACTTCTTCCGCTATGATACAGATTCCATTTATTACTCCGACAGCCTGATTGTGTGGACCAACACCTTAGGCGAGCTGACCGTTTTTTATGATGGAACAACCCAGTTGCTGGAACGTACGGAAATATTTCGCGGTAAGACAGGCGACAATATGTTTGCTTATACTGATCGGAACGGCAACTTCAAAGTGTTTTATCACGGACAATTGCAAACCCTGGAAACCTACGAGCCTCGAAATTTTCTGGTGAATCGCGATATGATGGTGTATATTGATTGGTATGGCAACCTCAAATTCTTTGAGAACGGTAAAATAACTGAGAGTGCTATTCCCGCCCCGTTTGAGTACTGGGCTGGTGAAGGTTATGCCGCCTATATTTCGCAGCTAAAACAATTAGTGGTGCGCTACAAAGGCGAAGAGACTATACTAATGAATGACCGGCCCCTTGATCTTGCCATTAAGGAAAATATTATTGCCTATACCGATAAAGGTAAAAACTTCTGGTGCTGGTATAAAGGGAAGAAATATTGGTTAGAAAGATACCTTCCGCTTAGTTACCAAATAGATAACGATGTTATCATCTACCAGGATTTAAACTTCCGGCTTAAAGCCTTTTACTATGGTGAACAAGTGCAGGCCAGCGAG
>JAZKEP010000213.1:7829-10758 GCA_040387015.1 Bacteroidota bacterium | reverse complement strand
CTTCAGGAATGTTGCCTTCAAAATCCTTGTAATCATAGGGATGATCTTCCACCATCATGGCCAAACGCTTATCCTGCGGATTCATGCTGGGTCCCTTAGGCACTGCCCAACTTTTTAAAACTCCATCGATCTCTAAACGAAAATCGTAGTGCAAATGCGAGGCATGATGTTTTTGCACCACAAAAGCCAGCCTGCTCTTTTTGCCCTTTGCTTTGCCCTGCGGTTCAGGGGTTACGCTGAAATTTCGTTTCTTTTTATAGAGTGTAAGCGCCATAGTTCGCTATTTTTCCCAGCTCTCACTTTTGATATGTTTGAGCATTTAACCTTTCCACCAACGATTGTGCCACCTCGGCAATAATTTCAATCAGTCTTTGACTATTTTTTTCAGTTAGTTACATAAAAAAAGCAGGCTCTTAGGAGTCTGCTTTTTTGGGTACCGAAGGTGGGAATCGAACCCACACACCTTGCGATACACGATTTTGAGTCGTGCGCGTCTACCAATTCCGCCACTTCGGCATTTTTGAAACGGGCGGCAAATCTAAATCAAAAAACAATTTTTAAAAGCCGTTGAGCAAATAAACTGTACACAGGCATACTATCTGTGAATAATTTGACGTTACATAATAGCATTTAACCGCTGCTTCTTGCGATTTTGGTTTCACATAATAATGACATGGAAGAAATAAAAGTTGTTCCTAAGAAGAAAAAGGAACCGGAAGAGCTATTACAGGAAGAAAAACCCGTGAAACAAACGCGCGAAAAGAAGACTGAAAAAAAACAAAAGGAAGATAAATCTCCCGAACCAAAGTGGTGGAATGACGGCAGGCTGGTGAAAGTTAGTGGCTTGTTGCTAATGCTTTTTTCTTTTATTCTGGCGGTGGCGTTTACGTCCTACCTCTTCACCCTTGCCGATGATCAAAGCGAAATACTGAACGGAGGTATTGCTTCCCTTACTGATAATACAGTGCAGGTAAAGAACTCGCTCGGCAGGCTGGGTGCGTGGCTGGCAGATTTATTTATCAATAATCTGTTCGGGCTTTCATCTTATTTGCTGGTGGTAACCTGTTTTGCCATTGGCTTCAACTGGCTGTTGCGTAAGAATGTATTTCCTGCCCTCAAAATTTCCATCTACTCATTCATCGGTATCATTTGGCTTTCGTCAGCGCTGGCTTATTTCAACTCGCTGATATTCCCTGCCAGTGTTTTAAGCTGGGGTGGTGCGTTCGGTAATTACCTGTGCGGTGAAACGGGATTTCTTAAAGGACTTTTGAAACCTGTTGGAGTGGGTGCTTTACTTTTTGTAACGGCCCTGGTGTTTGCCGTGTTTGTTTACAATATCAGTTTCGATTTTCTTCTCAACACATTCAATGTTTTCAAAAAGAAAGAAGAACAGCCTGTAGTAGCTGCGGCTCCTATAGTTGCTGCTGCTGCTGTTCCTGCGTTCAGAGATCCGGGGGAGAATATTTTTGGTAAGGATAACCTCAGCGATTTATCGAACCAGGTAATGAATGAATCTATTAACCTCGAAGTAGAACAGATTGAACAGCAGGCGGAATTGAAAATTATTGACCTTGACACAGGCAGGGAACTTGATCCTCCAGTAACTAAAAAAGAAGAGAATTTTGATTTAGAAGTGGCGGAAACGGTAGAAGAAGAATTTGTAAATGAAAACATCGGGAGTATTGGAACTAGTTTCGACCCCACACTTGATTTGTCGAACTATCAATTCCCTTCGCTTGATTTGCTGGAAGAGCATGGAAGCGATAAAGTGAAAATTGATGCGGATGAGTTGGAGCGCAACAAGAATCAAATTATCTCAACGCTCAATAATTATCAAATTGAGATTTCGAAAATTAAAGCAACCGTTGGTCCTACGGTTACGCTCTATGAAATTGTTCCTGCACCGGGAGTTAGAATTTCAAAAATTAAAAACCTGGAAGATGATATTGCCTTGAGCTTAGCGGCTCTCGGTATCCGTATTATTGCGCCAATACCCGGTAAGGGAACCATTGGTATTGAAGTGCCAAATGCACACAAAGAAATTGTTTCGATGCGTTCGCTGCTTGCTTCTGAAAAATTTCAGAACTCAACAGCCGATCTCCCTATCTGTTTAGGCAAATCAATCAGCAACGAAATTTATGTAGCTGACTTAGCCAAGATGCCTCACTTGCTAATGGCGGGAGCTACCGGGCAAGGTAAATCGGTTGGGATCAACTCGGTTATTGTCTCGCTGCTTTACAAGAAACATCCATCGCAACTCAAATTTATTTTGGTTGACCCTAAGAAGGTGGAGTTGAGTTTGTATGAAACTTTAGAGAAACATTTTCTTGCCAAACTTCCGGGCGAAGAAGATGCGATTATCACCGATACGAAGAAAGTGGTGACCACGCTGAACGCTCTTTGCGTTGAAATGGATGATCGTTACAATCTCCTCAAAAAGGCATCGTGTAGAAACCTGAAGGAATACAATCACAAGTTTGTGAACCGTCAACTTAATCCGCAGAACGGACATAAGTTTCTTCCATATATTGTGCTAGTGGTGGATGAGTTTGCCGATTTGATTATGACAGCGGGCAAAGAAGTGGAAATGCCCATCGCCCGCCTTGCACAGTTAGCGCGTGCTATCGGAATACATTTAATTCTTGCCACACAGCGGCCTTCCGTAAATATTATCACTGGAACTATCAAAGCAAACTTCCCTGCACGTATTGCCTTTAAAACCACTTCGAAGATTGACTCCAGAACGATTCTGGACACAGGTGGCTCGGAGCAGTTAATTGGTCGCGGTGATATGCTGTTGAGTGCAGGCAGTGATATGATACGCTTACAATGTGGGTTTGTGGATACTCCGGAAGTAGAAAAGGTGCGCGACTTTATTTCGGCTCAACAGGGCTATGCTACCGCTTTTGAATTGCCCGAATACATTGAC
>JAZKEP010000213.1:0-7819 GCA_040387015.1 Bacteroidota bacterium | reverse complement strand
TTGATGGCGAGCGCGATGATTTGTTTGAAGATGCGGCCCGTGTAATTGTTCAGAATCAGATGGGCTCTACCTCACTAATACAAAGAAGGTTAAAATTGGGCTACAACCGGGCTGGCAGGTTAATGGACCAATTGCAGGAGGCAGGAATAGTAGGCGATAACCTTGGAACAAAGTCTCGAGAAGTAAAATTTAAGACAGAGAACGAATTGGAACAGTATTTGCAAAAGCTGAAGGAACAAATCATATAGTAGTTGAAAACTGTCATTTGACAGCAATAGCAGATACAAAATCCCGCATGACAAAGAGAATAACCCTCCTTTCGGTTTTATTACTTTCAGTTAATGTTATCTTTTCTCAAGTTCAGAATGCAGCGAATGATGCCGAAGCTGTTGCCTTGTTGCAGAAGGTGAGCGAGAAATATAAGAACTATAAAAACCTATCAGCAGAATTTAAGCTGGTGATTGAGCGCCCCAAGACAAAGCCCGATGATGATGCAAAAAAGTATACTGATACGCTGAAAGGAGTCGTGCTTTTGCAGGGTAATAAGTTTAACGTTACCATCAATGAGCAGCAGATAATTTGTGATGGCAAAAACATCTGGACGTATTTGCCTGCCGAAAAAGAAGTGCAGGTAAATTACTTCGAAGAGAGTGATGATGTGTTCTCTCCGTCTAAAATTTTCTCTCTGTATAAAGAGGGATACCTTTATCAGATAAAAGAGAAGAAGGTGTTGGAAGGGAAGAAGGTAACGGTTATCGAAATGAGTCCTTCCGGTAAAAAGGTTTCTTTCTTTAAAATAGATGTGGCTGTTGATGAAGCAACCCTTCAGGTTCTCAGCTCAAGGATATATGAGAAGAATGGTGTCCGCTATAACTACAAACTACGCAAGCAAACTCCAAACGTAAATACTACCGATGACTCATTCTCCTTCGATGCAAAAAGATATCCCGGTGTTAAGGTGGTGGATTTGAGATAATATTTTCTAAATCTTCAGGCTGTAATAATTTCTAAAGATTTCTCAATCATACGGTTAATAATTTTTGCAGGATCAGCACTAAAGTTATGATGAATGCGGTTCGCCAGAATAGCATTTACAGAAAGGCAGTTATGCCCGAGCAATCGCCCTAATCCATATATACCGGCAGTTTCCATTTCGAGGTTGGTGATGCGAAAATGTTGGTGTCGGAAGCGGTTGAGTGTTTCAATGTAAGTTGGAAATTCCGGTTGTAAACGAAGTTTTCTTCCCTGCGGTGCATAAAAACCACACGCAGTAACAGTAGTGCCTGTAGGATAATGCGTTTCAAATTTCTTTAGGAGGTTTTCGCTGGCACTAAACAGATAGGGTTTTACATCTTTGAAATGCGGTTGTACATAATTGGAAAATGCTTCAAGATAAACTGTTTCCTGTATTGAGTTTTCGTAATCGTAATAGGCAAGTAAGCCATCCAGCCCAATTGCTATTTCACTGACGAGAATGGAGTCAATCGGAACATCTTCGCTTACCGAGCCTGAAGTTCCGAGGCGGATAATATCGAGCGAAGTGAGTGCTTTTTTGATGGTACGCTTTGTAAAGTCAATATTTACCAAAGCATCCAACTCGTTCATCACAATATCAATATTATCAGTGCCCATGCCCGTAGAGATAACCGTGAGGCGCTTGTTGTTCAGGTAACCTGTATGGGTAATCAACTCGCGATGTTTCACTTTGTGTTGAATGGAGTCAAAGTGTTTGCTCACATCACTCACCCTGTCAGGGTCTCCCACCGTAATGATAGTTTCTGCTACTTCGTGAGGCTTTAAATTCAGATGGTAAATGCTTCCATCAGGGTTAATGATAAGTTCCGATTCGGGAATGGGCTCCTTCATCCGTTATTTAGCTTTACTCCATTTGAAAGTCTTTACAGCATTCTTAGACTGAAGAACAACTAGGTAAATTCCCCCTGGGAGACTTTTATCCTCATGATGGTAAGCAGTTTGATTGATTGCTGTACCCGAAACCAACTGCCCATTTATGTTCAGGATTTGCAATTGAAGTTTCGCTTCATTTGAGTTAAGCAAAGTAAAAGAGTTCCCGTTCTGAAAAAAATGAACGTTTAGTTCTTCTAAGTTTACTACATCGGTTAAGCAGGATAAATAAGCTGGATTGAAGTCAACCAGATTGCGCACTAACAAGTGCTTATAAATGATACAAAAGTAGTTGCCATTAAATAAAGTAGTATCCGCATCAATTAAAATCTGAGCAGCATCTCTCATGGAAATTTCCTGTGCATAGTTATAATGTGTTTCAAAAATCAAGCTGTCGGTAACTAATTTTCCTATTTCATTATGAATAGCATAAAGCGCAGAGGACCATATTTCTCCATTCCTATAAATGCTTCTGTTTAAGCTTGTATCGTAAACATTCCCGGTGTTCATTACTCTGCCATTCCAGAACTCATTATGGCCGTCCCAATTAAAAATCTGAAAATTGTTATGCGGGTTAATACTATTGGAATAAGATGCAGCAATGTAATCACCGAAACCTTCATCTACCGCGTTGCGTTGTTGCCCGTAATTACTTCCGGGGGAAGCTGATTCTGAAACAAAATGCGCATACTCATGAACGCACACATCGGCATCCTCAGCATCATCCACACCTCCATCGCCAAAAACAATTTGCATAGGGAAGATGCCGGGATTGAAAATAGATTGATCAGATGCGCCATAACCATGTGGGTCAATTTCAACTAAACCATCGGCACAATTAAAACCCAAGGAATGAATATGGTTTTGCATTGCACTAATATGGTAAAAGGCGTTTACGTCTTCGAAGCCTGATTGTGAGCGATCAAAATAGAATTCAGGTAAGGAAGAAGTGGCGATAGGAATTACAGGGGCGCCAAAATCTCTAACCCGCACATAATCACTTTCAAGTTTAAACAGCGAGAGTGTGCTGTCAAATTTAGCCTTAAAAATTACTGTATCCATTTGTGCATCAAATAAGGCACTGGTTCTGTTGCTGTCATCCGCATAAGGGGCACCATAAGGCTGTTGTGAACTGGTGAGAGGGTCGGGATTAAATATGCTACCTCGTACCAGCGAATCAGTTACACCAAAGTAAGCGCGCAAATCATGTTGAAAGATTATTTCGCCATTCATCCGAAGCGTTTCGAAGTATTGATTTTCGATTTTCTTTTCGGTAATTACGGGAAGATTAGTTTCCGGATGAATAGCGATAACAGAATTTTCACCTGCGTTGACAATGTTTAAATTCCATTCTGATGTATTTTCAGAGTTATCGAAAATAGAGCGAACTATATTCTTCCTATCTACATTTACTTTTATCTCACTCTGATAAATTCTAATCCCAATAAATGTTTGTGTAAACGAATAGTGAAAACCTCCCGGGCTTTCATTTACATAATTCAATTTTAAATCCACCTGTTCACCAGTAAGACTGCCAATACTTTTTCTTAGAAATTTCTCAACGCTTGCGGCATTATTTTCACGTTCTAGTTTGATTTTTGGGAAAGAAGATTTGCAGGTAGAAGTTTTATACTGAATCGGAGTGAAATTTTCATCTGTTTTCTGGGCACAAGCAAAACCTGAAATCACGAGAAGGGCAATAAACAAAAGGGAATTTTTCATTAGATAAAGATATGGAAAGAGATATGGGTTTAGGCAACTTTTAATAGTAATTGGAAATTATGATAAGAATAATAGACGCACCAGCGAACGCTAAGCCTGTGAGATTGATGGTTGAAACCCTTTCCTTAAATAAGATAAAAGCAGCAACAGTTGAAATGGCGATAGTTGAAAGATTGCTGACCGGAAAAATGACAGAACTGCCCCAACTCATATTTTCCAGGGCTTTCAGCATAAACAAAAACGAAAAGTAATTAGGAACACCAACTGCTACTCCACCCAAAACATTCTTCCATTCAAGAACCGCTTTTTTTCTTATAAATTGATAGGTAAGAACAAATGTGCCGATAATGGCAGCCGAAAAGAAATTTGCAGTTACAAAAGGTGCCAAATCTATATCGGAAAGAAGTTCCTTATTGGCATATTGAACACCTGCATCACATAAGCCACTTCCGACAAATACGATGAACGGAAGCAGGTACTGAAGTTTGGTGTGATGATGGTGTTCCCCTTGCTTTCTATAAGTGGCAAGTATCACAGCAACAAATGCAATGGCAATTCCTATAAGTTTCAGATTGTTGTATCCCTCTTCATAAATAAGAAAAGCAAATATCACGGGGAAAACCAACCCGAGTTTCATGGATACAGTGGCCGCAGAAACACTGAAATTTTTTACGGTTTGGCTCACCAGCGTAAATACACAGATGAAACTTGCGCCTAAAGCAACAGCGAACAGTAGCCAGCGTGAGGTGATAATTTCGGAGAATGAATAGGCCGGTATAAAAAATAAACCGCAAGCTGCAGCTATCCAATAATTGAAAACAATGGCCTGAAAAGTATGGATGTGGTATCGCTCGAATAATTTAAATAACAGTGTGAACGAAGCAACACACAGAACGGAAAGGATTAAATAAATCATGAACCGGTGTTGAAGTAGATTTTCAAGTTATCGCCTTCTATGTCTGTTTCTTCAATTAGTTTTCCTGAAACCTTAGGGGAGTATTTGCCGTTCTTTAGTTCATGGTTGGTTGTGAAAATTCTTGCCTCGTCCCACAGGTTTTGTTCAATGAAATGATTTAGTGTGGCAGGACCGCCTTCAATTATTACGGATTGAAGTTCCATTTGGTAAAGCACATTCAAAATCTGCTGTAGCACATTACTACTGAAGTCAATCTTTTTTCGAACAATCAAATCATTGGCGCTGTCTTCTACTTCATTGAATACAATTGTCTTCGACTCTGCATTGAATATTTTTTTATCAGGTGGAAGCGATAGCTTTCTATCTAATACTATCCTTGTAGGGTTCGTTCCTTTCCATAAACGCACATTCAGTTCGCAGTTGTCAATTTCAACAGTGTTTCTGCCGACAAGTATTCCCGGCTCTTCACTCCTCCATTTATGTGTCAGTTTTTTTGATTCATTATTTGTGAGCCAAAATTGTTTTGACTCATTGGGCGCCATAAATTCATCTGTGCTTTGCGCCCATTTCAGAATAAGATAGGGGCGATGTTTCGTGTGAAATGTAAAAAACCTCCTGTTCAGGAAATCCGATTCGGTTTGCAATACTTCTGTAATCACTTCAACTCCCGCATCTTTTAATTTGTGAATTCCTTTACCTGCAACTTTGGGATTGGGATCATAACTTCCGATAACAACACGGGGGATTTTTTTCTGTAAAATCAAATCGGCACAAGGAGGTGTCTTTCCGAAATGAGAACAGGGCTCAAGGTTTACATACAAGGTGGATTCTTTCAGTAAATCAAGGTTTGAAACAGAGTTAATGGCATTCACCTCTGCATGTGCTTCGCCAAATTTTTGGTGATAACCTTCTCCAATGATTTTATCATCATGCACTATTACACAGCCAACCATTGGATTGGGAGCCACCCTTCCCAGACCTTGTATGGCTAAGTCTAAACACCGCTGCATGTATGGTTCATGAATATTCATTGAAACGAAAATAATAATTCACACCACTGAAGTTTTCAGGAAAACTATTTTTGAACCATGACGGTGGCGGAGCTACAGAAACAATTTTGGGATAAGCTTTCAAAGGTTTATGATGAACGCGAAGCCCGGGCCATCACGCGCATGGTGCTGGAAGAAATTCTTGAATTAGATACGCACAAACTTTCGCTGGAGCGATTCAGAATTTTGACTTCACATCAGCATGTGCTACTGAGTGAAATTCTTGAACGCCTGCTTACCCACGAGCCTGTTCAATACATTTTAGGCAGGGCCGATTTCTTTGGTTTAAAGTTTAATGTAAACCGACATGTTTTAATCCCCCGCCCCGAAACAGAAGAACTAGTTGATTGGATTGTTTCGGATTTTGCATCTCGAACTTCGGATTTAAGAATTTTGGATATAGGAACCGGTAGCGGCTGTATTCCCATTTCACTTGCTCATAAATTCCCTTCTGCATTTGTAGAGGCAACGGATGTGAGTGAGGACGCCTTAGAAGTAGCTGAAGAAAATAATCGCTTAAATGATACAAAGGTTAAGTTTCTTAAACATGATATTCTGAACGAAGACCTTTTAGCTAATACTTATGACATAGTAATTAGCAACCCCCCTTACATTTCTTTAGAAGAGAAAACCTTCATGGCGGAAAACGTGCTGAAGTTTGAACCGCATCTTGCGCTTTTCGCTCCGGGTGAGGATAGTCTGATATTTTACCGAAGAATTGCAGAAAAAGCATTTCATGCACTAAAGCCCTTCGGCAAATTGTTTTTCGAAATCAATGAGGCGAAAGGAAAGGAAGTAATTGAGTTGATGGAGGGGTTTGGGTTCACAAATATTGAATTGAGAAAAGATTTGAGCGGGAAAGAAAGAATGGTAAAGGGAGAGAAGTTATAGCGACACAAAGGGATTCGAGCTATGCAAAAGTTAAAATTTCTTCATTACAAAATCATTTTAACGGTCATTGTTCTTCATTGCCTCTTTTGATGTAACTTCGCATCGAATTTCTAAACATGAAGAAGACTCACATTATCATTCTTATTCTGGTGGCTGTAACCATAGGCGTTATCGTTGCCCGCACTGCTGATTATACCACCTATGCAAATTTCCCGGCTGCGAAGGATAAAGGACGTTCGGTAAACGTGGTGGGTTACCTGCTTAAGGATAAGGAATTGGTTTATGACCCACAGAAAGACCCCAACTTTTTTTCATTTATGATGACCGATAAGGAAGGCAATGAATGTAAAGTGATTTACAAGGGGGCCAAGCCACAGGATTTTGAGCGCAGTGAACAATTAGTGGTAAAAGGCAAAATGAATGGTGAAGTTTTTAATTGTTCCGAAATTTCCATGAAGTGTCCTTCGAAGTATGTGAATGACGAAATTACTTTGAAGGAAACGAACGTTACCGTAAAAGCAGGTTCTTAGGAACTAAATAATGCCAAAAGAATTACCCCTGAGAATAATCTCCCGAAATCTGTGTAATTCTGCGCCCGAATAATTCCAACCCATGTTAGATTTTTTTGCTTCGCGTTTTGGTTCTGCTGGTTTTTTGAATGAAAAACTATGGCTCGGCCATTTGGGTCATTTTTTTATTATTCTAAGCTTTATAGCAGCACTGCTTGCATTCCTGTCCTATTTCTCGGCTGAACTTGCAACAGAAGAGCAGAAAGAAAAAAGCTGGAGAAAAATTGCGCGTGGTGCCTTCATTATTCATGGTTCGGCCATCTTCGGAATTTTTATTCTGCTTTTTATAATGATACTCAACCACATGTTTGAATATCACTATGCCTGGCGGCATTCTTCCACCGAGCTGCCCATGAAATACATCATTTCCAGTTTTTGGGAAGGGCAGGAGGGAAGCTTTTTGCTTTGGGAGTTTTGGATAGTGGTGCTGGGCTTTGTTGGAATTTTCACGCTGAAGAATTATGAAAATCCGGTGATGGGAATAGTATCTATCACCCAGGTTTTTCTTGGTTCTATGGTTCTGGGGGTTTATATCCTTGGGCATAAAATAGGGAGCAACCCATTTGTTCTGTTGCGCGATGAAATGGCAAACGCACCCATCTTTCAACGCCCGAATTATCTTGAACTGATACAGGATGGCAACGGATTGAATCCGCTTCTTCAGAATTACTGGATGACTATTCACCCTCCGGTTCTGTTTCTTGGTTTTGCTTCAGTTACTATTCCATTTGCTTTTGCGGTTGCAAGTTTGTTGCGTAAAGATTGGG
>JAZKEP010000212.1:0-6969 GCA_040387015.1 Bacteroidota bacterium | reverse complement strand
GCTATACAGTAGATATAGATATTAGGGCCTTGTCCGCTTAATACCGGAGTGCTGCTTCCAATGTTGAAAGTATCGCTACAGGTTGAAGAACAATTTCCATCACCGACAGTGAGAGTCAATATATAATTACCTCCGCACACATTACCCGCCTGAACACTTATATTCTGGGTGGTAGTAGAGCCTATTATAGTTCCGCTGCCGGAAATCGACCAGCTATACGATGTACCCGCAGGGGCTGAATATATATTGGTATCGCCTACACAAATAGCCGAACCACCTATAATAGAGCATACGCCAGACTGGCTCAAATTTACATTTACGGTGTCAGTACAAGTATGCTCACCTAAAGTGCCGGCAAATGCAGTCATTACAAAAATATAAGTACCCGATGCATTCACCGTTACATTAGGAGTGTTTCCTCCCGAAACAATTCCGGGACCTGACCAGCTATACAAAGGATTTAAGTCCTGCGTTTCATAAGTAGCACTTAATGTAAGCGAAGCTTGTCCGCAAGCAAGTGTTGTATCAGGACCTGCATTAACAAGGCAGAAATTTCTGAAAGGTACGGGTTGAATACTTCTGATACATGTGTCACTGCAGCCCACGTTATTGGTTACAATAAGCATGATACTAACGTTAGCACCACCACCTGAAGGACATGCTCCAGCGGTAAAAGTTATCATATTAGTTCCCTGTCCGGAAGTTATTGCCCAACCCGAAGGAAGAGGATTTCCGTTTTCCGATACAGACATAAATTGCCATGAGTAACCTGCCGCCACTGTAGTAGTGGAAATAGTATTACCTCCTGAACCACCGGGAAAGTCACACAGGATATCCAGTGCTATGGTCGGGGTCGCAAAACCTATATTACAAATAATGGATGTAGTATCCTGAGTTACTAATACCGTATCACTACAGATAAGTTCACTCTGTGTCCCCGGATTTACGGTAACCGAGAATATATACGTTCCCGGTGCATTAACTGTTGGCGAAGGGGTAGTTTCACCGGCTAGGATACCTGGTCCTGTCCAGTTATAAGCCAAAGGAAAACCAACTATTGTGGTTGAACCTAGCAGATTCAATTGAGTTGTATTACACGTCAGCAACATATCGGACCCCGCATTTGCGTTGCACGGTGTAGGTGTTGGTTCTGTGATAGTGCATGTAATAGTTGCGGAACATGTGGTAGAGTCAGTTAAGGTAAGCGAATAAGTTCCCGCTGTTACGTTTATAAGTGAAGCCGTTGTAGCTCCGGTATTCCATAAATAGGTAAGAGGGCCGTTGCCTCCTGTTACGATAACACCAACAACTCCATCGCTGCCCCCGTTGCTGCTTACATTTGTAGAACTGCAAGTAAGATTAATACTAGATGATTGTCCTGTAATAGTTTCTGTGCAGGTAGCAGTACTACAACTATCGCTTACCGTTAATGTATAAGTGTCGGCTGGAAGCCCGCTTATAGTAGATGTAGTGCCAACAATGATATTGGAAGAATTTCTCCATTCATAACTTACAGTACCTGATGCCTGAGTAATTGTTCCTGCGGTTACGGAACCTGTAGGATTATTACAATCTATATTGATGTGCGAACAAGCGCTCATACTTAAACCGCAGCAGGTAAGAAAATTTCCTGTTACCTGGCCGTCAACATAGTTTTCGTTAACACTGCTTACTGCATCATTTATTTGAGAAGCATTGTAAGAAGAAGTGCAACCTCCAAGTATCCGGTTAGCTTCATCCAAAAGTTGCTGAACCGTCCATCCAGCAAAAGTTCCGGTGGTAATAACAAAATCAGCCAGTGGCGTTGTAGAAGCACCAAAATTAAGATCATATTGATCGAACATTACATTAAGAGTTAATGCTACTACCTGACCCGCTAAAACATTTTGGTACCCCTGGCTCGGGTCCGTTAGATTACTAAGTAAACTCTTAGGACGAGTGCCGGATGGTAGAAAATTACAAACTGCCTGGGCCGAAGTAAGTGTCAACGTATTGGTGCATCCCACTGTTAAACCCGAGGGAAATGCAGCCGAAAAATTTGCGAACAAATAGGTTCCAGGATTATTACCATTGCGGTGGCATTGGCCCCATCCTCCCTGTGTTTGTGTTCTTGCAACACATGAATTTGATTGCCCAAAAATATTCCCTGATAACATAAGACTTATCAAGAATGCAAATAAGATCTTGGTTCCAAAAGAGCCTGATCCTTTTAAATAGGGCTGGTTTTCAATATGTGAAAACCAAAATTCCCAACAACTTGTTTCTTTGCCGATACTCGTTGTTTTTCCGGAGCGTAAATTTGTCAGTTCCATATTCGATAGTTAAAGTGTTTACTAAATTTTTATTAAAGAGAAAATAAGTGAATAGCAACTAGACTCACAGTTTCAAAAGCAACAAGAAGGAGAGAAGAAAAAAGATAGGCTATAAAACCCTCGCTCTTTTCTTTCTCATAATCAATATGATTGGAGGGAAGTAAAATTTGTCGTCCCATAATCCATTCTTGTTTTTTTTTGAAAATATTGTGTATGTGTATCCAATTCACCAAAAACAGGAATGCATATCAAATAAGTATGCCAACTCGAACAAAAAAAAGTAAACAGGCTTCCCACTACTGAATACCACTATGAGTTTTCATTGGTAAAAGCACATTCAACAGAAACATAGAAGCAATCTACGTTATCGACTATGGGAAAACATTTTCGCGGTTTTGTAAAAAAGGCTGGGCAAGTTTGAGGAGCACTTGGGGAAAATAATATAGAAATTTCCCTAATTAAAATAGCATAACAAATTAAGAGTTGAGGTTCAATAGAATAAAGAATATCCTCACATTCTTGTTATATAACCCTACCCTCCTATTATCAAAAAAGCAAGATGCCCGGGGGTTGGATAATCTTGTGAGATAAAAATATTGATCAATAGAAACTGTAGTGAAAAGGCATTTTTTTGAATTTAAGCGGGCAGTAAAATCCCTGTGTTTTTCTAAAATGTCATTTTTCAATGGCACAGGTTTTGGATATATCCTTCGAAATCATTTGTTCATAAAAAAATAACATCATGAAAAAGATAATGGTAATAATTTGCAGCGGAGTACTTTTCCTTGCAACACTTTCAGGCTGTCAGGAATGCACTATTTGTGAAAAAGGCTCTGAACCGGATGTAAGAATTTGCAAAAACGATTATAATAATGATAGTCAATATCGGGATGCAATAACCACTAAAGAAGGCGATGGATTTAGTTGCCATAATTAAAAGGGTTTAAGTTTTAGATGATTGTTTTATTGCACTTCTGCCTTTCGGCAGAAGTGCTTTTTTTATGAATCTGCAAATATTGGCAAATGTTAATTTTATAGCGGTTGAAAAAATGTAGAAATTCAGGCACAGACTTCGCTTCTCCTAACTTAGTTTCTGATCATAATCTTCCGGCATAATCTTATATAAAAAATCTCCCTTGCAAGATTACATGGACTCCAGTGTTGCTGAACAAATAATAATAGACCGGGTAGGGTAAAATGCTACTTGAGCGGTTAATTTAAACCGGGTTTATTAACTCGTAAGCTATTTTGGTGCCCAAACTTGCCTTCTACTTTACTTACCTTTAATAGCTATGGGGCAATTCTTCCATCATCTTTGCAGATCTGCAAGGGCTATAGGGAAATTCCCGTGTCATCCTTGCAATCCTGTAAATTGTCAAAATGAAGGCTTATGCAAAACAAATTTTACCAAATCCATCGATATTGTTGAGCCTAAATATTCTTTAGCAGACCCTGTTACTTATCATCGGCAGTTTCCCAATTTCTTTGTGGTTAACTAATTCTTATAGCGTGTGGAAACAATTTGTAATGAGATATATCTAAAAACATCTACCCTGAACGCTTTTGAGTTAAATGGAGGACGAAATAAGTTAGTTATTTTAGTGCGTCAAAATTCTAAGAACTGAATATAAAAATTGGGTATTTCTTTGTAATACCATCAGAGGCATTATCTATACTAATTAGGACCATCAAAAAAACTTTAACGATGAAAAAAATAAAGGTTGCAATCAATGGTTATGGAGTAATAGGGAAAAGAATAGCTGATGCAATTGCTGCTCAAGACGATATGGAGTTAATTGGAATTAGTGATGTGGTAAAAGATTGGAGAATTAAAGTGGCGATAGCTAAAAAATATCCTGTTTATGCCTCCACTCCCGAGAGCTTTGCTGCCATGAAAAGTGCAGGAATTGAAGTAGCAGGCACTTTAGATGACCTTATTAAAAACGCGGATGTTGTTTGCGATGCTACCCCTAAAAAAATTGCTGCTTCAAATTTCGATAAATACAAGCAGGCCGGGGTAAGATGTATCTTCCAGGGAGGCGAGAAACATGCGCTTACAGGTCATTCCTTTGTTGCGCAGGCTAACTACGAATCAGCTATAGGACGAGATTCAACTAGAGTTGTATCCTGTAATACTACTGCAACGGTCAGGATTCTTGGTGCATTGAAAAGAGTCGACCTTCTTAAACATGCTTATGGTGTATTGGTTCGCAGGGCCACCGATCCCTGGGAATCTGATGTTTCCGGAATCATCAATACAATAGTACCTGAATCAGCCATTCCCTCGCACCAATCAAGTGACGCGCAAACTATTATTCCCGACTTGAGTTTAACTACAATAGCCCTCACAGTTCCGGAAACTATCAGCCATTTCCATAGTTGGCAAATTGAATTAACCCGGCCGGTAACGAAAGAAGAAATAATCAAAATTTTCACACAAACATCGCGGGTTGTTTTCCTAAAAGCAAGCGAAGGATTGAGTGCGCTTAATCATACACTTGAGTTAATGAATGATCTTGGAAGGCCTCGTGGTGATATGTGGGAGGTTGGCATATGGCTGGATAGTTTAACCCTAAACAATACCTATCTTGCTTTCAATGTTCAGGTTTATAATCAGGCTATTGTAGTGCCGGAAACTATTGATGCAATCAGAGCATTAACAGGAATTGAAACTGTATCTGCTACCTCTATCGCTAAAACCGATAAAGCGCTTGGCATTTTACAGGGAGAAGTTTTTAAAAGCTTTCTAAACATTGAAAATGGAAATTAAAACTATAGGTGTAATGACATCCGGAGGAGATGTACCGGGATTAAATGCCGCCATCCACGCCATTTTGCATACAGCCAACAAAAAAAATATCCGCATTATAGGTATCACGGAGGGTTTCGATGGCCTTATTGATGGCAAATTCAGTTCACTTGATTTACACGCTGTAAGGCAGGCGATGGATGAGGGAGGAACCATTCTCCGTACCTCGCGCAGCGAGCGCTTCAAGCATTTCAAGTGGAGAAAAAAAGCTAATGAGCAGTTAAAAAGTAAAGGTATAGATGCGTGTATCGTTATTGGTGGAAACGGGTCATTAAAGGGCGCTGAAGTCTTTGGCCGTGAATTTAAAGTTCCTCTTATCGGGATTCCAAAAACCATCGATAACGATATTTATGGAACGGATTACGCTATTGGGTTTGATACTGCCTTAAACACCATTGTTGAAGCCACCGATAAGATAAGAGATACCGCTGATGCCACCTCAAGAATTTTTATAGTGGAAGTAATGGGTCGAAAGTCAGGATTCCTTGCGTTATATAGCGGTATAGCATCGGGTGCAGATGTCATCATCATTCCGGAAGTAAAAACTAATGTAGCTGATATGCTCAGCTACATTGAACATAACCACAAGATTGGTAACCGGTCAATGATTCTGATTATTACTGAAAATGCTCTGCCGGATGGAGGGTTAGGCTTAAAAAAAATTCTTGATAAGAAACTTCCTGAATATGAAAGCAGGGTGACAATTTTGGGCCATATTCAACGGGGCGGAAGGCCTAGCGCTATTGACAGAATGTTAGCCAATAGGTTAGGTCACTATGCAATTACCGCTCTTCTAAAGGGAAAAAAGAGTGTGATGGTGAGTATACTAAATGATAAGATAAAGTATCCTTCGCTGGCTGCTATTTGCGACAAGAAACATTCCATCAATAAAGAAATGATTGAACTGGCTAATCGCCTTAGTTTTTTATAACCAAAAGAAATTAAACTTGTAACCTGATAAAAACATATTTTAATCTAAACCATGAATAGGAAAATTATATTTTGTTTGCCGGGTAATGAAAGTCTGACTGCAAAACTTGCAAAAGAATTGTCGATAGAAACCGGCATCATTCATATCAAACAATTTCCAGACAAAGAAACTTACATCCGAATAGAAAGCGAAGTAAAAGGTGCCGAGGCAGTCCTCGTTTGCACTTTAAATGAACCCGACAATAAGTTATTGCCTCTTTATTTTTTATGTAAAACACTTTATGAGCTAGGTGCCGAAAAGATAACATTGGTTTCTCCTTACTTGGCCTATATGAGGCAGAACAAGCGCTTTTTTCCGGGAGAAGCTGTTACTACCCGACTATTTGCCGGCATGATTTCAGACATGGTGGATGAACTTATAACAGTGGACCCGCACTTAAACGATTCACTTGACTTATCATCCTTTTACAATATTCCCGTAAAGGTTTTACATGCAGCGCCTTTGATAGTGCAATGGATAAAAGAAAACATAAAGAAACCGCTATTGGTTGCTCACAACGATGAAAGCAGAAAATGGATTGGCGAAATTGCCTCCAGTGTTTCTGCTCCCTACATAACGCTTAGTCAAAAAACGGAAGATGAAGATGTAAATATGGCTTCGGAGTTAAAGAAATGGGAGGGCTACAAACCTGTTATTGTGGATGACATCATAGTTACCGCACGAACCATGATTATTGCCGTTAGAAAACTGAAATCAGCGGGGGGTGAATTACCGGTTTGTATTGGAGTGCATGGAATATTTGCCGGTATGGCCGAACTACAGCTTTTTTCTACCGATGCTGAAATAATTACCACCAATGCTGTTCCTCACCACACTAACCGAATTGATATAACACCCTTGCTGACACCTCTTCTCTA
>JAZKEP010000211.1:9809-14053 GCA_040387015.1 Bacteroidota bacterium | reverse complement strand
TACCAATAACAGAAATAACAGGAAGGTTGTGACGAACAAAAGTATCGTACTCCATTAAGCTATAACCTGCGCTTCCATCCCCATAAATTATCCAAACATCCTTTTCAGGGAATACAAGTTTAGCTCCCAAAGCAAAACCTGCACCTACACCGAGTGTTCCGAAAACTCCGGGGTCAAGCCATGATAGCGGTTTGCGAGGTCGAAGTGTATAGGCACTTGTAGCAACAAAGTCGCCACCATCAGCAACAAGAACAGTATTTTCATCTAACTCCGGTTCGAGTTCGCGGAACAGTTTGATAGGATTTATTCCCCTGTCAACAGCAGCATTGGCCTGCTCATCAATATTCACTTCACGTTTACCGTCACGGGCGCGGAGTGTTTCAAGCCACGAAGAAAAGTTGCCTTGGAATTTATGAGAGAGGGCAAGCAGAAAATCCTGTGGATCGGCAAGCACACCGATAGTAGGATTCTTATTCTTAGTCAAATCCTCTTTGCTGCGATTGATAGAGACGAAAGGTCTTGCTCCAATATGGTTTCCATAATCTAAACGGAAATCATTTGGCACACCGGCAAGGATAATCAAGTCAGATTCTTTGATAGCATCTTTGCGGTGATGTCGCATCTGAAGAGCGTTCTCCTTCCCTAATAGTCCTCTACCCATTCCACTCAGGTAAACAGGAATGCCAAGTTTAGTTACCGCAGCAGCCAGTTCATTTGCTTTCTGCGGATTCATCATCGCTCCGCTGCCAATTAGCATTAGAGGTTTTGATGCTGATTTAATTTTGGAAACTACTTTATCAATTTGAGAAGTTGAATGAGATGGATAGGAAACTTTTTGAAGCGGAGCTTTAAAACTGACAGCATCTTTCCCGGCAAACAAATTCTTTGCATGATTATTTATATACCACTGAACAATTCGATCCTGTAAATTTTTAGGAGGTGTGTCTTTGCTTTTAGCACCGTACCAACTGCGGACCAGTTCTTCCCCATACAGCGTATCAATAGGACATTCTACAAATACAGGTCCCGGAATACCTTCTTTGGCAATGGCAAATGCTTTTTCCAACGTAGGTACTATTTCCTTTACCTTGTTAATAGTAGCAGCCCATTTCACATTAGGCTTCATCATCGTCATTTGATCAATATCCTGCAGTGAGCCTCTTCCTTTTAGGATGGTAGCAGCCGCACCACCCAATAACACTAAAGGAGATTGGGCGAGATAAGCATTCTTTACAGCGGTAATGGTGTTAGTCAAGCCGGGACCTGCTGTTACCACTGCAACACCGGGAATGCCGGTGAGACGTGACACCGCATCGGCAGCAAAAACTGAGTTTACTTCATGCCTTGTATCAATTACACGGATACCTATATTTTGCGCTGAAACAAAAATAGGTGAGACGTGACCTCCACAAAGGGTGAATAGAAATTTTACTCCTTGTTTCTGTAATACCTGCGCAATTATTTCGCCTCCGTTCATGTTTCTTTCTATTAGTATGTGAAAAGGAATCGTGAATATAAGAAGCAGGGAACACTTTCAAAATTTTAGATAATCAGCTGAAAGTATAAGGAATGATTATCGGATTACCTTTCTGATTATGGAGTTGTTGCCACTTGTAATTTTAAGGTAAAAAATTCCTTCGCTTTGAGGTAGGGTAATGTTTCTAACGGAATGATAATCACTATAGTTCATTTCCTGTACTTTCCTTCCTGATGCATCCCATACTTCAATGCGACTAACATTTACATCTGCTAAGTTCTGCACCACTACATTCCCGCTGGATGAAGGTATCGGGAAGACTCTACATTCATCTTGTTTGAAGTTTTTAGATAGTGATGAAATGATTACTGTAGTATCGGCTTCGTCATGAGCAATCAACACAGGAGCTTTATCAGCGGCCTGGTACATAGTTCTGAAAGAATCTATAAAATCACTGTTGTAAGAAAACATTTCAGTAAGCCATCGCGGAGGCAGCACCTGATAATAAACAGCCGCAGCTATGTGTAATGCTCCTCCCTTCCCGCGCAATGGAATGCGATAATGCACTCTGTCTTTTCCGCTTCCTTCAACAGTTCCTGCAAAATTAAAATCGGGATCAGTTGCAGCTGCTCCAATGATTTTAGTGGTGTCGTAAGTGTAATGTGAAGTGGTGAAACCCGAGGGTGGAATACGGTTGTCCTTAAGTTCAGTATAGCCGCGTTCGAGTACTGTAGTGAAGGTACCATTGATATCGCCCATTGCCATTTCGTATATCTGCACTTGTGTAGAGTCAGTAATCGTATTGTAATGAGGCTCTACGAAAGAGCCTTGTCCGGTTACTTCAAAATCAGGTCGTAACATGCCAGATTGGAAAATGGTGTCTGTTGGTGTGGTAACGGCAAATTGAACGTATGCTCTCCGTGAAGGATAGCCACTTGGAAATTTATGCCCTGCTTTATTAGTCAGTTCCACGCTTATGTATAATGTATCGTTTGCTACTGAATCTATCTGCGTATTCATATCAAGCGTGGAATGTTGTAATAACTCCATAGTTGCTGTAATAGTGCTGTCGAAACTTGCATCAGGTGCATCTATGCCCAATGATGTTTTGTTATCCTTCATCATTTTGAGCATAGTGGTATTTCCTCCCATAA
Organism: Bacteroidota bacterium; assembly: GCA_040387015.1. GTDB lineage: Bacteria > Bacteroidota > Bacteroidia > Chitinophagales > LD1 > Bog-950. Next base: position 11,422 of record JAZKEP010000211.1, on the reverse strand, counting down.
ATTTATGCAGGTTGAAAGGGCTGCGGGGTGGAAGATTAAGTATGTTATTTGCGATTATTACGGGATCCTGAATCTGCGGCATGTGACAACTCTGACAAGGTTGCTCGTCATTGAAACTACTGTTAAGCCATTCGTGGTAGGTTGCCTGCTCAACAAAATAAGTTCCTGTCGGGTTTCCGTTAAGGTCCGCAGCTTGGGTAAGCAAAGTATGGCAAGAAGCGCAAACCTGGCTGCGGCTCACATGTGTGCTATGTGTTGGAATAAGCCCCAGATACAATTGCATAGGTCCAATCAGAGGATTTTCGAAAGGGCCATATTCAACATGTGAAGTATCATACAGAATATTGCCCGAGTATTCTAATCCTATGCTATCGGGAGCAATTTGGTGACATCCACCACATGCTACTCCGTTTAACCCTAAAGTATCAATAAGCATGTCGGCTAACGTGTAATGCGCTGCTCCTTTAAACATTGCGCTGAAATGCCCCATAGGTGCATGGCAAGATGTACATTTAGTTTGTAGCTGGGCAGAGTGATTCGGATTTACTAAAATTTCGTGGCTGACTTTAGCGCGCCAAAGAGGATCTTTTGCAGAAAGCGCCATCATGGTACTCTGCCAATCGTCATATAGGTTGATATCGTTACTGTCAGCATCAATATTGGCGACTCTAAGTGTATCAAACCCATGGCAACCCTGACAGCGAATGCTGCCCAGAAAATATTCACCCGAGTCAATCGGAGAACGGGAGTTAATGAGTGACTTTAATTCTTCTTTACTATGAAAAGCCGTAGCTGCGGGATGATAGGCGGAAGTAAATATCAGGAAGGTTGTAATAGCAAAAAGCAACAATAATATTCCCGTTTTGGTAAAATTCATTTACTCATTTTAACTAAACCGAAAGTAATTATTTAGTCGTAACAATAGAAAGTTGCCGTATTGTTTGCATTCTACTTTATCATGTTCGTCTGCTTATAAACACTATCCACAACATTCAGTTTAATAGTTGGGTATTACTAAATGAATAACAAAACCACATTTGCTATACTAAAAACATGTAACTGATCGTTACACTTAAAATAATCACTATGATATTTCTTCAAATAGTTACCGATACAACTGCTGCTGCCGCTGCAATGGCACAACCGGAGCAAACACTTAACCTGTTAGACCTGATAATAAAGGGAGGGTGGATTATGGTTCCGATAGGAATCCTTTCTGTCATTGCAGTTTTTTTAACCATTGAAAGGTTCCTTACCATTCAACACGCAAGCAAAGTAGATACAGCATTTCTGGCAAACATTAAAGCGATGTTGTTGGATGGGAAAGCAGATTCGGCACTTAACTTGTGCCGCAGTACCAATACACCTATTGCCCGCTTATTAGAAAAGGGAATAAAGAGATTAGGTAAGCCCATTAAGGAGATAGAGAGTGCTGTAGAAAACACAGGGAAGCTTGAAATTTATAAGCTCGAAAAGAATTTGGCTTATCTGGGAATTATTGCGGGTATAGCTCCTATGTTCGGTTTCGTGGGAACGATCAGCGGTGTAATAAAAATATTCTATAATATATCTTTGGCAGACAACATCAGTATCGGTCTGATTGCAGGGGGACT
>JAZKEP010000211.1:0-9799 GCA_040387015.1 Bacteroidota bacterium | reverse complement strand
AACCTCAGCAGCAGGTTTGATTGTAGGAATTTTAGCGCATATAGCCTTTCATTATCTCAATACGATGATTGACCGGGTAAGTTTTCAATTAGAAAGCACAACCGTGGAGTTTATTGACTTGATTCAGGAACCGACTAAATAAATTTTATGCAACTGAGAAGAGCCAGCCGTATGCATTCGGAGGTGAGTACCTCCTCCCTCAGCGATATTATGTTTTTCCTGATGTTGTTTTTCCTGATTATTTCCACTTTGGTTAATCCATCGGTAATTAAACTGATGCTACCCAAAAGTGATGCGGGAAAGTCTGTTTCAAAACAAACTATAACTGTTTCGGTAGATGCTGCCAAGAATTATTTTATAAACAATGCACCGGTGGCCTATGAGCAAATAGAAACTCAGTTAGGAACTCAGGTTGCGGGTTTGGACGATGCAACAGTTGTGTTAAGAGCTGATAATACATTGCCGGTTCAGGTAGTAGTTGATTTAATTTCGATTGGCAACCGACTGAAGATTAAAATGGTTTTAGCTACCACCAATAAATAGTGTGGAATAATCAGATGGGCGCATCTATAATTTGTAGTTTGTAATTTAAAATTTCCGTTGTGTTCACAGCACGTTTCGAATCAGAGGAGAGAAGCTTTAAGAATCGTAAAACCGTTATATCCGGTTCCGTGACTATCACTCTTCATGCCTTGATTCTTCTTTTTTTAATCTGGCAGATTTTGACTCCGCCTGACCCGCCATACACCGAAAGTGCAGGAGGTGTATCTGTAAATTTCGGTACCGATGAAACGGGAAGCGGAGAGGAGCAGCCCATGACGCTAACTCCTATACAGGCTGATTTTTCTCCACCCCCTTCGGTTGCAAAGGAACAACAGCCGGTTTCTGAAGAAGAAGATGTGGCTACTCAGGATTTGGAAGAAGCACCCGTTATAAAAAAGGAAACCACTGTAGTGTCTAAAGTAAAGCCTGATGATAATGCCTTGTTTAAGCCCAGCACTACCAAAACAACCGATAACGCAACGGTTACTAATACTACCAAAGAAAGTGCTGCTACACCCGAGCAGAAAGTAGATCCCAATGCTATGTTTAAGAAAGGCGCTTATGGCAATCCGAATGATAGCAAAGGTGACGGAACAGGAGGGAAGCAGGGCGATCAGGGAAAGCCATCTGGAGACCCGAATTCCAAAAACTACCTAAGCGGTGAAGATGGTTTTGGTGTCGGGCCCGGCAAAGGTGATTTCAGAGGTGTAAGTTTAAAGGGGAGAAGAAGCACTTCTCTTCCTGCACCAAGATACTGCAACGCCAAAGGTAATGTGATTATAGATATTACCGTTGACCGCAACGGGAATGTAGTGGATGCAAAGTACCATCGCGAAGGTTCTACTATTACAGATAATTGCTCCATCGATAATGCAAAACGGGCGGCTAAATTATCTAAGTTCAACAGCGCCCCCGATGCTGATGCCCTACAATACGGGTCTATCAATTATGTGTTTACGGTTCAATAGTATTTATCGGAACCGAATACATTTGCCCTAAAAAAATCTTGACTTATAAAGAAGCCCTACAATATCTTCTTGAACAATTACCGATGTTTCAGCGGGTGGGTGCTGCTGCCTATCGCAGCGATTTAATAAACATCATTAAGCTATGTGGTATTCTCGGTAATCCTCAAAATGATTTAAGGTGTATCCACGTTGCGGGAACCAATGGCAAAGGTTCGGTGACGCATATTATGGCTTCTATTCTTCAGGAACAGGGCTATAAGGTTGGTGTGTTTGTTTCTCCTCATTACAAAGATTACCGCGAGCGGATTAAGATTAACAGTGAATACATCAGCAAAAAATTTGTGGCTGATTTTGTAGGTGAAAATATCGGGAAGTTTAAAACAGTAAATGCGTCTTTCTTCGAAATAGCTACTGCTATGGCCTTTGCATATTTCAAAAAGAAGAAAGTAGATTATGCTGTAATAGAAACCGGAATGGGAGGAAGGCTCGATTCAACAAATATTATCACCCCTCTTCTTTCAGTTATCACGAATATCAGTTTCGACCATCAGCAGTTTTTGGGAAACACGTTAAAGAAAATAGCAGCGGAAAAGGCAGGTATTATTAAACCGAAAGTACCTGTGGTTGTTGGTGAAACACAAAAAGAAACCGGGCCTGTGTTTATTGCTAAGGCGAAAGCCACTAAGTCGGCTATCTATTTTGCGGATAAAGCAAATAGACGAAAAGGTTTTGTGACTGATTTGAAAGGAGGGTACCAGGAGAAGAACATTACTACTGCGCTTGCTGCCGTTAAAGTTTTAAAAGAAAATGACGTTTTGATTTCAGACAGTGCTATTAAAAAAGGGCTGAAGAATGTTTCCAGGAATACTGCTTTTATAGGCCGATGGATGGTGATTCAAAAAAAGCCCCTTATTGTTTTTGATTCAGCTCATAACGAAGCGGGGCTTGAAGAATTGAAATCAGAAATCAGAAATCAGAAATCAGAAACCCTTCATTTTGTTTACGGCACAGTAGGAGATAAGGATGTTACAAAAAACCTTTCCGTTCTTCCTAAAAATGCAAGGTATTATTTCTGCAAAGCAGCTATTCCAAGAGGAATGGATGCTGATGAACTGAAGGCACATGCGGCAGAGTTTGGGCTGAAAGGTGAAAGTTTTTCGACCGTAGAAAAGGCATTTAAAGCAGCTAAGAAAAATCTAAAAGGAGGAGAAATGCTCCTTGTGGCAGGAAGCGTGTTTGTAGTAGCTGAAGTTCTTTAATCCTTTGTGCTTATGCCAAACCATTTTCTTACGGTTCCTATCGGCACACGATGCCAAATCCTTTCATGAAAATAATAGAGGATGATTTTTGTTATTACTTCCGTTAAGCCGATTTTAAGCCCGGTTAACAGGTTGCCGGAATAAAACCAACCCAATATCATGGTGTCAATAGTTCCAACAATTCGCCAGGTGACAGCTTTGAACATAGAAACGCGGGATGACTGCGTTTGTTCTTTCAAAAAGTAAATCCAAACCCGCTCGTGCAGATAATACAGTGCTACCTTCGTTATAACTTCCGAAGCACCGATTTTAAGGGCAACAGTCAAATGACCTGTAAGAATAAACGACAGGAAGATAGTGTCTATCGTTCCTACAATTCTCCAGGATACTCCCTTAATGATACTTCTGAAATGCGACTCGGTCATGATAAATAGGGTGCCGAAAATAGAATAATCTACTAAATCAATAGATTTTTGTCAAGTGTTTTCAGCAAGAAAGATTTGCCGGCTTTTAAAACTGCCCGTGGAGATAAGTTAGTGGTTTAGGAATTCACCGCTTCATAAACCTTAAGGCACTTTTCAAGGAGAGACCTCAGGTCTTTTAAGGGTAACATGTTTTTACCATCGCTTAAAGCTTTTGAAGGGTCCGGATGCGTTTCAATAAACAAACCATCGGCACCGGCAGCTATGCCTGCTTTGCAAATAGTTTCTATCAGATGCGGAAGCCCGCCTGTTACTCCACTGCTTTGGTTGGGTTGTTGTAAACTATGGGTGGCATCTAAAATTACGGGCACACCGAAAGCCTGCATCTGTGGAATACTACGAAAGTCAACTACCAGATCCTGATAGCCAAAAGTAGTTCCGCGTTCAGTAAGAAGCACTTTGTGGTTTCCGGTGCTGCGAACTTTCTCTACCGCAAATTTCATGCTTTCTGAAGATGCAAACTGTCCCTTTTTAATGTTTACGTACCGGCCTGTTTTTCCGGCAGCAACCAGTAAATCGGTTTGGCGGCATAGAAAGGAAGGTATCTGTAAATAATCAGCCACTTCCGCAACGCGGTTTACTTCTATCTGTTCATGCACATCGGTTAGCACCGGTACACCGAACCTGCTTTTAACTGAAGAAAGAATAGAAAGAGCCTCGTCAAAATCGATACCTGTGAAAGACGATACACTGGTGCGGTTTGCTTTTTTGAAAGAACTTTTAAAAACGTAATCAATTGAAAGTTCCTTACACAGTTGCGAAACTTCAGCGGCCACCTGAAAACAAATTTCTTCGCTTTCAATGGCACAAGGCCCGGAAATAAGCAGGAGTTTTTTTGCCATTTTATTTTTTCTCTCCCAAATAACCGCCATGATGGCGTTTCAGGAAATCTTCTTTCGTAAAATTTATTTCTTCCATCACCAGCACACAAAGCACATCGCCTAAAGCGAGCATAGCAGTGGTGGATGTAGTAGGCGCCATGCCAAGATTACAAACCTCTTTCACTTCGCCAATGCTTAAAACAATATCGCTCAGGTTGCGTAACTCCGATTCGGGGTGCGAGGTAATTGAAACTACCTGCACTTTTTTTCCGTGAAGTTGATGCGTAAGCTGCACTAACTCTATCACCTCGCGTGTTTTACCGGAATTGGAAAGTACCAGCAGCACATCATTTTCATGCAGCAGTCCCAAATCGCCATGTTGTGCTTCACCGGGGTGAAGAAACACAGAGGGGGTGCCGGTAGAAGAGAAGGTGCTGGAAATTTTTCGTGCAATAACACCTGCTTTGCCCATGCCGCTGCTAACCACTTTACCTTTGCAGTTTGCAATGGCTTCCACCGCTTTAATCAGGTTATTATCTACAGGAATATTTTTTACCGCTTCGCTTTCTGCAAGCAGTATGGCGCGGGCGCGTTTCAGTTTATCAGTTTCCATTAGCGGTGTAAATAAAGTGTAGTTCGTTCAATTTGCAATACTGTAAGGCTACCAGAAGGGCACGGCAGCGAGGCTCCTTCCTTAATCGGTTATTTTGTCCAAATTAAATTTAGCGGCTTCGACATCTTAAACAGGTAGAACCTTACGGTATTGCTCCACCGCCTGCTTGTAACGGCCAATGTTTATTCCCGAAGTAGAGTACAGCGTATGAGTTTTTATTTCTGTTTCATTCAAAGAAAAGCTGCCGTTGATGGGAGGTTTGCCAGTTTCCACTTTAAAGTCGATGCAGCTTTGTTTTAGGTGTTCATAGAAAATCCTGTGGGCGCTCACTTTGCCCGAACTGCCGGTAAGAATAATATTGCGAATGGAGGGCCGCTGTTTCAGCAGACTAAGTATGTCCATTGGCTCAACTACAATCAAGTCGCTGTCCTTTGAACTTACCGCTTTGCGCTGGCAGGAATAAACGGTGTCGGAAAGAGCAATGCCTATAGCCGCGCAAAAGGCCAGCCTTTCGTTGGCGGCTTCGCCACCGGAAATGTGCCGAAACGGGTGCTGGTAAATTTCGCTGAGCATGCGCCAGAAAAAATTGCTTCGGCCCGGGTAATAGGCATTAAACCGCCAGTTCTTATTCAGCGTAGGAAACGTTCCCAGCACTAAATGCGTTGCATCGGTCGGTAAAAAAGGAGAGAAGGGATGAACTTCAATTTGAGTTTTCATCTGTATATCGCTGTCAAGCGTTAACTGAGAATCATCAATTGTTTATGGAAACTTTGGAAACTTGCTCCAGTCGGGTTTGCGCTTTTCCATAAAAGCATTGCGGCCTTCTTTTGCTTCGTCACTTAAATAATAAAGCAGCGTTGCGTTGCCAGCCAGTTCCTGAATACCCGCCTGTCCGTCTAACTCGGCATTGAAAGAAGACTTGAGCATACGAATGGAAAGCGGAGATTTTTCCTGAATTCTCTTGCACCATTCAACCGTTGTATCTTCCAGCTTATCCAAAGCAACGACCTTGTTCACCAAACCCATGTCGAGAGCATCCTGCGCACTGTACTGATCGCAGAGATACCAGATTTCGCGCGCCTTCTTTTGCCCTACAATACGCGCCAGGTAACTGGCCCCAAAGCCTCCATCGAAACTTCCAACCTTAGGTCCTGTTTGTCCGAAAATGGCATTGTCGCTGGCAATAGATAAATCGCAAACCACATGCAGCACATGTCCGCCACCAATAGCAAAACCATTTACCATGGCCATCACACATTTAGGAATAGAGCGTATTTGCTTTTGCAAGTCGAGTACATTCAAACGGGGCACAGTATCCTTTCCCACATAGCCTCCATGACCGCGAACATTTTGGTCGCCACCGCTACAAAAAGCTTTGTCGCCTTCGCCCGTAAGGATAATAATTTCAATATCCTGACTGTCGCGGCAGGTGTTCATAGCGTCAATCATCTCCTTCACGGTTAGCGGGGTGAATGCATTGCGGTACCGAGGGCGGTTGATAGTAATTTTGGCTATGCCTTCAAAGAATTCAAACCTTATCTCTTCATAATCTTTAATACTCTTCCAGTTTCGTTTTGCCATGACAGTTGTTGTGTGTTATACTTGTTTTTTTAAAAACTTGAAATACTCTTTGTAAATCTTTGCGCTTATTTCTCCATCTGTTTTAATCTCCAGTATCCTCGGTTTTGCCGAAGGCTCGTAAAATGTTTTTAAAATTTCATCTAAACCTTTTTGCGAGTCGCAAATGTAATAAGGCAAGTCGTACATGGAAGCCAGGTGCCGGGCCGAAAGGTTATGTTTTGTTTCGAAAAATTTCTCGAAGTCAGCAATACCTGTGGGCCCGTCAATCATTCGAAAAATATTTCCGCCACCGTTATTAATGACGATAATCCTGAAATCGGGCGACAGGTAATTATTCCAGAGCGCATTCGAATCATAGAAAAAACTGATATCACCCACCACCGAAACGGTCATCCTGTTGTTTACATAAGCGGCACCCGCTGCAGTGCTCACACAGCCATCTATTCCGCTGGTGCCGCGGTTGGCATTTATGGTAATCGTTTTTTTATGCTCGAACAAATTAGAGTAACGAACAGGAGAGGAGTTGCCGTATTGAATATTGGCTTTAGCAGGGAAAGATTTTGCCAGCGTTTCAAATACTTTTAAATCGCTGAAAGGAACTTCAGGAAGGTAATCTCCGGTAGCGTTCTTTGCCTTTGCACTCAGTATAAGCCAATCTTGGTTGAACGATGAAGTAGTAATTTCTTCCATGCTTAATAAAAAATCAAGCAAATCTACATCGGTCATCAACACATCGTCATTACACATGTCCCCGAACATAGAACGTGCGGGGCTCGAGGTAATTTTTGAAGGACTATCCCAATGTACGCGTGGTTTACCCTTTAAAAACTGCTTTATTTTTTTTGAAACAATTTGCAAACCCATAGTCACCACTAATTCTGGAACGAATTCGTCTTCCTCGTTTTTATCCATAATGGATAAGCACTGGTCGATATTCCAAACAGTATTATCTGCTTTAATATTCGCGGTTGTTTCTATTATCACTACCCAATCTTTTCTGGCGCTCAGCACGCCTACCTTTTTATTAAACTGCGAATCATATCCCCGCACACCTACAATCAACATCTTTTTGTGGCAGTAGTAATAATCCTCCTTCATCATCACAATTTCTTCCTCATCCATTTCTTCTTCCTTTTCTGCTTCGGTGATAATCTTGGGTATTGCAGGCAGGAGTTCATCGGTTGTTTCATATAGCGGCTCATCTAAAACCACATTGATGTGAAGAATATCCTGCTCTGAAATTATAACCTCTATGGCCTCAGATATTGCTGTTGCAGTTTCCCGGAATTCAGCCTTGCCTTTTCCCATTTCAGCTACCTGTATACATTGGGCATAAATGCCATAAACATCTTCCTGGAAAATGGTCTGGTTTTCTCCCCTGTCCATAGCTTCAAAAGGGCGGTCAGCCGTAATAATAATCAAAGGGATACCCTGAAATTGCGCTTCACCCACGGCAGGAAATAAATTAAGCACTGCAGTGCCCGAAGTGCAAACCACTGCCACTAATTCACCAAGTTGCTGCGCCATACCCAGTGCAAAGTAGCCTGCTACTCTTTCATCGGGTATTACAATACATTCTATTTCGGGAATCTGGGAGAAAGCTATAACAAGAGGAGCAGAGCGGGATCCGGGAGAGAATACAACCTTACGGATTCCTTTTTGCCGGCATATTTCTGCGATTAGGCGAACGCTTTTTTTGTTGGTATTCATGTTCGGCCAAAGGTGCTAAAGTTTTAGAAACCTTTGTAAAACTTTTCTTCTGGTTTAATAAACTTAAAAGTGTTTCCGATTTTATTTCTGTTTCTTTCCATTCATCAGCGAAATTCGAATCGGCAGTAATTCCGCAGCCAACATACACCAACAGTTTGTTTTTCAGGACATTCATGCAGCGCAGATTTACGAATAAGTTAACTTCCTTGTCTAAGTTGACTGGGCCTAAATAACCGCTGTAAAAACTTCTGTTTGTCTTTTCATTCTTAAGAATAAAATCAATGGCTTCCTGTTTCGGATAACCCGCAACGGCTGGTGTAGGATGAAGTCTGTCAACAATTTTATGCCAATCGACAGTTGAAATAGAGCGATAGCTGAAAGTAGTTCTTAGGTGAAGAAGATTACCTGCTGTAATAGTTTTGGGCCCTTCAATACGCGGCTTCTCCTGGGTAATTGCAGCAAATGTTTTTTGTATATAGTCACTTACAATTTTCTGTTCTTCTCTTTCTTTCTTTCCCCAAATGTTTCTGGTGTTCACTTTGGTGTTCTCCTTTGTTCCGGCAAGCGAATAGGTTTTAAATTCATGTTGATGCACCGATAAAAGAATCTCGGGCGTAGCACCTATCCACAACCCATATTCTTTGGTAAACACTAACGAAACAAATGCATGGGGATACATTTTGCATAGCAATTGAAAATAGTCCACCGCATTAAAGGTTGCAGGCTTTTTCTTTTTTACGACACGTGCAGCAACAATTTTTTTAAAATTATTACTGCGTATGCTTTCAAGGTATTTGATGAACTGCCTTTTACTCGATTCTTTCAGTTTTACCTTTTTCTTGTTAGCTGTTACTGAAACCTTAATAGCTGCGGGAGCAAAATTTAATGGAGGTAATCTATCGGCATCGCAAAATATATCCGGTTGAATAATTACTTTTTTAAACTGTTCATTCGCATGAAAAGGAGCCAGCACAAACCCTTTTAGACGATCCTGTTTGTTTTTGCCTGAAATGTTTGTGAGGGCCAATTTTTTCTGTGCCACTACTTTCACAGGCTTTTTTTGGGGCAGGCGATAAAATGCAAAGGGCAGGTTATTTTCAGTGCAATAAAGAAAGAATTGATCTAAAGGTATTTTTGCAGCGGAAGACACGAATTTTTTGTTTCGCGCAAAACTATATTTTTACCCGTAACCATTTCTACAGTATGAAAAAGGAACTCTACATAATAAGACATGGGCAAACAGACCATAATGCCAGGGGAATTGTTCAGGGGAAAGGGGTCAATCTTTCGCTCAACGATAAGGGAAGGCAGCAGGCTGCAGCTTTTTTTGAAGCATATAAGCACATACCTTTTGAAGTTATTTATACCTCTACCTTAAAAAGGGCGCAGGAAAGTATTGCGCAATTTAAAAAGTTAGGGGTTCCCCATCAGGTGTTCTCTGAGTTAGATGAAATAAGTTGGGGTGATTTTGAAGGCTCTAATGCAACAAGTGAAACAGATGGAGATTTTCAGAACCTTCTCAAAAGATGGCAGGAAGGAGATATTCATGCTAAGCCTTCACCCTCCGGTGAAAGTCCTTTTGAGTTACAGCAAAGACAAAAGATGTTTTTGGATCATCTTCTTACTACCCCTCATGAAAGAATATTGATAGCTACCCATGGAAGATTTATTCGTGCTTTTATGTGCACTCTTACTAGTAAGCCTTTAAAGGAAATGGAAAATTTCCATCATGTAAATCTTTGTCTTTACAAAGTAAACTTTACGGACAACGGTAAATTTGAAATTGAATACTTGAAGAGCTTCGATAATTATTTGTTTGCTG
>JAZKEP010000210.1:0-1962 GCA_040387015.1 Bacteroidota bacterium | reverse complement strand
ATTACTTCTTTGCTTTTCGGTGAGTATTTGATAGCATTGCTGATTAGGTTGGTAATCACGGAACCGATTTTATCAAAATCAGCATTAACCAATACTGGCTTATTATGTTCAAACTTTATTACATGGCTGGATACGGTTGCCACATTTTCCTTGATGATTTCATCGATCAGATCTTCTAAATTGAATGGTTTTTTCTGGATGAGGAGCTTAGAAGATTCGAGCCTTGACACGTTCAGAAATCCATTGATCATGTTGCTCATCCGTTTAACTTGTAAATTGGCTTTCTCCATCGCACTAGCCAAAAATTCATCCTCACTATCCTTTAACTTTTTACTGCTAACCTGTACAATAGCTATTAATGAGGTAAGGGGCGTTTTTAATTCATGGCTTACCATCCCTATAAAATCATTTTTGCGCTGTTCATCCATTTGTTGCTCCGTCACATCCATAACTACTCCTGTGAATGCAGAAAACGCACCTGAAGGATCTGCCTTTAAGTTGCCAATTGCACGAAGCCAACGCAGGCGCTTGTCGTGTAGCCCGACTACAGGATAGGTAACATCATAGTCACCTCCATTATAAATAGCATTTTCTAACTTATTGGTCACAAAATCACGGTAATCTTCAGTAATCTGGGCAAGTGCCTGTTCAATAGAAAGTTCATCTTCAGGATGATAGCCAAACAGTTCTTTTAACCGAGCATCGGTAATAAACTCCCTTGTGGCCGAATGTATAAACCAAGTACCAAAATTGGCAGCACCAATAGCTAATCGTAACGTAGTTTCACTTTCTTCTATTTTTATTCTGGCAGCAATTAATTCTTCATTCAGATTGGCCAATAATTGGTTTGAGACAGTCAATTCTTCGTTTGATGCAGCTTGTTCTTCATTCGTTGCTGCCATCTCTTCATTAATGGCCTGTAATTCTTCAGAACTTTGAGCAAGTGCAGACTCCATCTGCTTGCGTTCTGTAACGTCACGAGTGGTACCTGCAACTGCTTCTACTTCACCAGTTTCATTAAAAACAGGAATGAGTATATAATCATAAATCCGTTTCCCCAATGTTGCATGTGGAAATGAGACCTCTCCACGAACCGACCCCTTCGTCTCCCGCACCTGATCAATCTCACGTTCATGCATGGTGGCATGCCATTCTTCATAGCCGTTTTCGCGCAAACCTTTACCAATAGCTGCTTCCCAAGTTTTACCCCACATAGTAAGTAAAGCTTTATTAACATAAGTAAAACGATATTTAAGATCCCAAACATACATCAAATCAGGTGTTCCCGAAATGATCGTTTCGTAGACCCTTTTTTGCTGATCAGCTATTTCTCTGGCTTCACGGAGTTCGCTAAGCACTTTTATATTTTCTGTTACTTCATGAACGACATTTACAATTCCATCTATTTCACTGTTTTCATTATGCCGAGCTTGAAAGCTAAAACTGAAAAAGCGGTCAACAGTTTCGCCGCCTTCGTATGCTGCAACAGGAATGAGCAGATTTTCTACTTCATAAGAATCACCTGTATCAAAAACATTGCGCATTGCACTTTCTATCTGCGTTCCTGCAAGTTCGGGCAAAGCCTCAAAAATTGGCCTGCCTAGTAACTTCCTTCCAAGAAGCATCCGCTGATAAGCCGGATTTACCAATTCGTAAACCAGCTCCCTACCATTCAAAATGCAAATCCCCAAGGGAGCTTGCATAAATACTTCTTTAAGGCGGTCCCGTTCCTTTTGGAAGGCTGCCCCTACCCCTTCTGCCGATTTTCGTTGCGCAACCTGTTTGGTGTTTTCTAATACCCAAACTGCCACCTTGGAAACTTTGCCCGATAAACCCTTGATTGGTGCGTAAACAAAAGTAACAAAGATTATTTCCTCCCGCCCATGCCTAATTAGCATCATTTCTTCCTCATCTGCATAGTACGCTTCGCCAGTTTCAACCACACCATTTAGTGCAGTTTCG
>JAZKEP010000209.1:0-12897 GCA_040387015.1 Bacteroidota bacterium | reverse complement strand
ATCAAACATGGAAAAGTTGCAGGCTATGAATATAACCACAACACTAACACCTTTTTTTTATAGAAATGGTGAGTTGCAGGAACCAATAGAAAATATTTTCCCTAATGATACCTCACGCTACAGATGGAACGTTGATAATTTTGGCCCTATCATGCTCCCGAGGAGAGGGTGGTCTGTAACTCTCACGGATTCCATTTATAAGCAATACGATCGTGCTATCCGCGTATATGAGGGTAATACGGTGGAGCAGCGCGATGGAAAATTTTTTATCAACGGAAAGGAAACAACCACCTATACTTTTAAGATGGATTATTACTGGTTAATGGGTGATAACCGTCATAACTCACAGGATTCCCGCTACTGGGGTTTTGTTCCCGAAGACCATGTGGTTGGCAAGGCCTGGTTTATTTGGATGAGTTATGCGAAGGATGCTCAAAGTTTCCTCAAAAAAATCCGATGGAGCAGGTTGTTCTCTTCCATTCATGGCAGATGGGCGCCCGATGAAAAGAAGTTTACTGAATAAATAAAAAAAGCCTTCCGTTTTCGGGAGGTTTTTTTTGGAGTAGCAATCTCTATTGTTTTAAAGTAGTTACATATTGAACTACTGCATCTAGCTGCTCATCGCTTAAATCTTTATAACCCGGCATAGCATTTTTGCCATTTCTGATAAGCGTTTTCTGTTCTTCAGCAGAAAGAAGAGTAAGCGATAAATCTTTTGAGCCGCTAACACCCAGTTTCCCGTCAGAGCCATGGCAGTTAACGCAAGTATTGGTGTAAATCAGCTTGCCAGCCGCAATCGGGTCGGTAATGGATGAAGTATCTAGTTTCGGTCCGGTTTTGGATTTCTTATTCATTTCAGCCAAACCATAAGAAAGAACAATTAAAGCCACTGCAGCAAATGCAAGAGCTTTGTTTCCTTTCTTAAAACCAATAACAGCTAACGGAATAGATGCAAAAACGCAAATCAATTTTATAATCAAAAGGTTGCCGAAAACTGAGCCTTTAACCAGCATCCATCCACCGGAAACTAAAAAACCGATGCTCAAAACCATTTCAGGAATGCGCATGCTCTTTGAATATCTATCCAGGGCATCTTTCCTATTTGTCAAGAGCAGAACCAATTTAAGCACATAATGGAGAAGAAACAGAATGACGAAAGCCTTATGGCTATGAAGTAAACCAGTATACATAGTTTAGTTTTTGGTTGAACGAATATAGAAAAACATTGCTCTGACTATTTTCAATACTAATTTAAAGGTACTCAATCTTCACCTTTAAATCTGCAAACTTTTTCACCATGGCCGTTACTCCACAATACTTTTCCTGCGATAGATTAACTGCCTTTTCCATTTTGCTTTTATCTTCTTCAGATTGAAGTTTGATGAAATAGGCAAGATGAATAGTATGATAAACCTTGGGAAGCTCTTCTGTCAGTTCACCAGCCACATCAATTCTGAAATCAGAATACTCAACGCGCATTTTTTTGAGAATATCTACCACATCAATGGCAGTGCAACCTGCCAGGGATGACAGAATTAAAGCTTTTGGACGCACTCCGGTAGTTCCTTCATCTCCAGAGCTGTCAACTCGGATTTTTTTTCCGTTTTGTAAAATATCAAACCAGTGTTCACCAATCTGTGACAGAGAAACTTTGTGCGACATATTCTTTTGTTTATTTCTTTTTTGATTCTATATACATTAAATCCTCGTTTACTTTGAAGTCTTTTTCCTTTCTTAGTTTAATAGTAGCTGATTGAAGGCTATTGGTAGCGTTTATCAACTGCTTTTTGTTTCCTTTTGAAGAAATGAATAAAGGCATCTGAAAATTCTTAACATCCGTTTCCCAACGATAACTTAGCTCATATTTCGAACCGCTTAGTTTTTTGAGATTGTATTCAAATGTCGGAATTTTAGAATATTTTAGATATTGGTCAAATATCGGGGTTAAATTTCTTCCGGTTTTCTGATTAAAATAATTGACCACATCATCGTAGCCGATATTTTTCATCTTAAATGTAGTATCACTCATATTTTTAATCAGGCGCCACCAAAGAATATCGTCATTCACTACATGCCGAAGAGTATTTAAAAACAAAGCGCCCTTATTATACATATCGCCATCACCTTCTTCATTTACATCATACTTTCCGACTATGGTGTTTTTATTTTCTACATGATCTTTTTTGGCAATCAGATATTTCAAAGCTGTAGTATAGCCAAACATGCATTCTACATAAATCGCTTCGGAGTAAGTGCAGAAACTTTCGTGAATCCACATGTCAGCAATATCCCTGCAGCTTACACTATTGCCCCACCATTCATGACCTGTTTCGTGAATAATGATGTAATCGAAATTGAGACCTATACGAGAGTAATCGCTTCCGGCATAGCCACTTAGGTACTTATTGCCGTAAGAAATAGCACCTTGATGTTCCATACCCAGATAGGGCGTTTCTACTAAAGCATAGCCATCTTTCCAGAAGGGATATTTGCCGAGGTATTTCTCGTAGCATTTCAGCATGGGCTTCACTTGTGTAAAGTGTGCTTTTGCTTTTTCAAGATTATAGCGCATTACATAATAATCGAGATCAAGAGCGCTCTTATCTTCTGCCTCATATTCATCATGAAAAGAGACATAGTCACCTATGTTGAGAGTTACATTATAGCTATTGATGGGATAATTGACAAACCAATGGTAGGTGCTTGTTTTATTTTGCTCCACTTTATGGGCTAATTCTTTGCCGTTTGAAATACAGCGCAATCCTTGCGGAACATTACAGGAAATATCCATGCTGTCTGGTTCATCGCCCAGATAGTCTTTGCAAGGCCACCACAAACTGGCTCCAAGTCCCTCGCAGGAAACACCCGTCCACAAGTTTCCGGTTTTGTCATAACTCCAGGTAAAACCACCGTCCCAGGGAGCGCGTTTGGCTACGGTGGGCTGGCCGTAATAGCTAACTGTTATTTCGCCTCGGCTTCCCGATTTCATTGGTTCATTCATCTCCACAAAAACTGCATTAAACTCCCTCCTGTATTTTAGTTCTTTTCCGGAAGAAGTAATACTGATGATCTTCATGTTTTCAAACAAATCCAATTGCAGCGTTTGAAAGTCCTCTAATACTTGGAAGAGGATTTTATTGTTCCCTACAATTGATTTTTGAGCCGTGTCAAGGCGCACATATAATTTGTAGAAGGTAACATCATAACAAGTCCGTTCAGGCCGAAGTGCCCCGCGTAGAGTATCGGCACGGGTGTAAGTTTTACTCTGATCCGTTAGCTGAGCTTTTGATAAATGAGATAAGAAAAGCGAAAAGAATAGAAAAAGCAACAAGCGCATTACGTTTTTGTTTTGAACGACCGAAATTGAAATATTTTAGCGACTTGTTCGTGATAACCCTAAATGAATCTGAGGATGTTGCAATCTATTTTATTTTTTGCTATGGTTTTTACCATCTATGGGGCCATTGAATATTACGGATGGCAGGGTGTAAAAACCGCTTTCAGACCGGAAAATATAAAAATAGTCAGGTGGATTTACTGGGGTGTTACTGCCGTTTTGTTTTTGTTGTTCATGTCCTATCGTCCGTTTCTTTATAGATACATGCCCAAGCAGGTAGGAACTTACTTTGCTGTTTTCTTCTTGGTCTTTCTTATTTCAAAATTGATTGTTCTCTTGTTTCTATTCCCAGAAGATTTGTTTAGAGGATTTAAGTTTCTAACTTCTAAATTTTCTTCAGCACCTGCTTTAACCTCAGCTGGAATTTCGCGAAGTGAGTTCCTCAGTAAGGTAGCATTGATAGCTGCGGCAGTTCCCGCAGGGACTTTAATTTACGGTGTTGTTGCTAATGCTTACAACTATCAGTTCCGAAAGGTGAGTGTAAAGTTTCCGAACCTGCCCGAATCTTTCAATGGATTTAAAATCATTCAGCTATCAGATATTCATTCAGGAAGTTTTACAAAGACTGAACCTATACAGAAGGTAATTGAGAAGATAAATAATCTGAACGCAGATGTAATTCTGTTTACGGGAGATTTGGTAAACAATGTGGCAGACGAAATGGATAGCTACATGGGGGTGTTTGATAAACTGAAAGCAAAACATGGAGTGTTGTCCATTACCGGCAATCATGATTATGGCGATTATGTGAACTGGGATACCCCAGAAGAAAAGAAGGCAAACTTTGAAAAGTTTATAAATATCCATAGGGATCTTGGTTGGGATTTGTTGTTGAATGAAAACCGAACCATTGAACGCAATGGGGCGAAAATTTCCTTTATTGGTATCGAAAACTGGGGTGGCGGAAGGTTTGCGAAATACGGAAAACTGGATAAAGCCTATAAAGGCACAGAGGATATTCCGTTTAAAATTTTATTGAGCCACGACCCTTCACATTGGGAGAACCAGGTGTTGGAAAACTATCCTGATATTGATTTAACCTTTAGCGGTCATACACACGGTGCTCAGTTTGGTATTGAGAACAAATGGCTGCGCTGGAGCCCTTCGCAATATATTTATAAGCGATGGGCGGGATTATATACTGAAGGTAAGCAGTTCCTATATGTGAACCGTGGTTTTGGATTCCTTGGCTATCCGGGCAGGGTGGGTATTCTGCCGGAAGTAACAGAGATTACTTTGCTGAAGGCATAGTATCACAAGGACAGTGTGGTCACCCCCGCTAAATCCCTTTTCCATACATTACTGAAAAATAAATATGAATAAGGGTTGATAGTTTTTCTATAAAACCTTATCTTTGTGTTTCAAAACTGAGGTATCTGTAGTTGCAAGGGCTTCAGAATTTACACAACTAACGGTTCAAACTATAATTGCTATTGTTTCACTGAAAAAAATGAGTCTTATGCTAATCTTCAATTTTGTAATCGGAATGTCTGCTTTGTTTTTGCCTGTTTATCTATACCACACGCTACTTACAGTTCTTGACAGGAAAGAAACTAAATCTTCGTTTCAGGAGTCAGTTGAAACAGAGCTTGTGCTTGCTCACGCCTGATATATATCTTTGCAATTAGTAAAGCAGTTTCAAGGTTACATTTGTAACTCTTGTTGAGTCAGCAGCACCCTTTCGTGCCTTTACTATTTCTCGTATGCCCTAGTTGAAGAGCCGTTGGAGAATTGGCCTTCCGATTCTACATTTTCTTTTTTATCCTTCTCCAAATTTAATTTTTATCCGGGTGTATGGGTGGAAGAAGCCTGCGGAACACCTGATGTCCTCTGCATGTATGCAAACCCCAGAGGAACAGGCTCCGGTGGTATCTTTACCTCATAATAATCATAAATTCTAAAACCCTTTGCTCATTAATATTCTTCAAACAACTTTCAAGCGCAGCAGAAAATGTGCACCATCCCCCCTCAACAGGATCGGGGATACCTTAATCCCTAAATGAGCAATATTTTTTTCAGATATTAGTTTATTTTTAAACTTACAAAAGCGATTTATGAAACAAATCATCGCCCTGTTTTGTATAGTTGCCATCGCAGCAACTTTATCTGCTCAAGGTAGTGAACCACAGGCTGGAAAAAAAGCTACCGCAAAGCAACAATTCCCGACCAATTCATCAACCAATAAAGTACAGTATTCTGTGATAGGTTCAATAGATATTATGTATGGGTATTTTAAACGAAACCACTATGGATTTGCAGAGATCACCCTTATTAACGGTATACGCATCAAGCGCTCCCGGATGGGAATCGGTGTTTCGCTTATGGGCGACTTCCGTAACAAGCCGGACGACTTTACCAGCGCTCCGTATTACCACACCTCCTGGCAGCTAATGCAATCAGGAGGCATTAGCCCTGTTAGCCTGTTCCTGAACTACCAGCAGGAATTTTGTCGCGGCAAGATAAAGCCCACTTTAGGCGTAACAGCAGGATATCCGTTGTTCTACTATAAGAATGTTGTGGGAATGGGATGGAATACTAGTATACCCTCTTATAATGAACAATATTGGCAGAAGAGAGGATTGTTTTATGGAGCTGTTGAAGCGGGGTTTACTTACAGGGTAAGAAAAAGAGTTTACTTCAATCACTCCCTGGTTTATAAGCTCCTGGCCTTTAACTTAGTAAACTCTTCTTCTGAAAAGAATACGGCAACAGGAGAGTATATTTACAAAGGTCGTGTATATGAAAAGGCAACTATAGCCATCCAAATGATAGGGCTATCAACCAAGATTATTTTTTAAAAGACATCGCCCTTGTGGTAATTTAATCCACCTTGCAGGCATCGGGTTTCATTTCACTTACCCAGCGGGTGATAAGTTCCACTCCCTCCACATGCATAATAGAGCGGCCTACTTCGGGCATTCGGGTGCCGGGGTCGTTGGTTTCCATTCTAAACACAAGGATAGACTCATTTGGTTTGCCCGGCACAATGTCATACAGGCGGTTGTCGGTGGCTTTCCCAGCAGCTACAGGCGATTTGCAGATGCCCAGGTTCTCTACATTCTGGTTTTCTATGTTCAGCAGCAAGCCCGAAGTATAAGCGGGCCCTTCGGGATTATGACAATGGCCGCAGTTCATTTCCAGATAAGCGCGTGAGCGTTGGTCAACCGAGTAATGAACCGAGTCAAGATAATCGGCAATGCGCGGTGCGTTTTCAGGAGCAGGGGCATTCTTCAGGAATCCCGCTTTAGTCCAGCGTGCCAGTTGGTTTTCTTTTCCATCGGCATAGGTATAGTCGCTATTCAGGTTGCGCACCTTAGGTCCAATAGGCACAATGTTCACCCCGTTGTTCCAATGGCATCCTTTGCATTGGTTCTTATTGGGTATCAGGTATTCAATTTCCTTTTTCGTGCCATCGTAATGGGTCCACGCCACCTCCTTAATATCTCCGGCAATCTCGAGGGTGGCTTCGGTTTGTTCATCGTTCCATACGTAATCCAGCGCTTCCCATTCCTTTTCGCGGTGCAGCAGCAGACGGGTTTCAATAATTCTTCTTTCGCTTTCGGGCTTTCTAAAATCGGCCGGGTAATAGAAATTTTTAATCAAACATGATCCTACGGGAAGCTGCAACACCTGCGAAGTATCGTAATCTGCGCTTTTACCTTCGGGCATGTAAACAAAGCGGGCTTTATGCGCGTAGTCGGTAAACAGCGGGGTTATCAAATCGTAAGGAAGAACGCGGTCATTGGGTTTAAGTTCGTTCATCACTCCGCTAAAGAAATTATAGTCCGAAAGCTTTTCGAATGGCTTGGCAGCTATATCCAATACAACCACCGATGACCTTTTGAGGTTGCAGCTAACGATGTAAAAGATAAAAGTAAGTGGAAGAAGAACAAAAAGCAGTTTCCTTAAAATTGATTTCATGTTGTGTAAATTGTACCCGCAAAATGCGGGATAAGCCCGCAAAGTTGAATTAAAACAATGGGTTTAAAAAGAAGTTTGATTTTTATCACCTCTTTTATGAAAAGAAATTTTGATAGTGAATTTAAATTTCGCACCAGTCGGAGCAGCGGGGCGGGAGGGCAGCATGTAAACACCACCGAAACAAAAGTGGAGTTGGTGTTTAAGATTGATGACTCTTCTCTGCTGAATGAAATGGAGAAGGAGAAGCTTTTAAAGAAGTGGCCAAACCGCGTTAATGAAGAGGGGGAATTTAAAATCTGCAGCAGCCAGCACCGTTCCCAGTCGGCCAACAAAGAGCACGTAATAAAGAAGTTCTACTTAATGTTAGAGAAGGCTTTGAAGAAAGAGAAGAAGCGTATACCTACCAAGGCGCCTAAAGAGGTTAAAGAGGCGATCCGAAAGAAGAAGGAACTGCATTCTCAAAAGAAGGCCGGGCGGAAGTTCAATCCCAAAAATTACATGTGATTATCAGGAGAGAAGAAGCTTGTCAATAACCACCCTGTCAATTGGCAGGTTAATGTTTTCTTCCCGATGAAGGTCTTGTAGGTTCACCCAACGGAAAGACTCCGCTTCCTTGCCGGGAATAACTTCAAAGTCAAATTTTTTATCTGAGACTTTTACGCTTCGCCAGACTGTTGATTCACACAGATAATAAATGCTGATTATCTGGCTTTCGGTATCAAAATAAGAATGCTGAAAGAAATCGGTGGTATAGAAATGTTCTTTCACAGTTACTTCTATTCCGGTTTCTTCAATGAACTCCCGTTTAAGCCCTTCACTAAGCCCTTCGCCTAATTCCAGTCCTCCACCGGGAAACTTGGTGGACCTGATTCCATTTTTAAATACTTCATCCGCAACCAAAAGCTGATTGAACTCATTTATGAGTAGTCCGTAAACGCGAACATTGAATCGCTTTAATTCCTGCATGGGAGCGAAAATAATCAGGAACCTTTAAACGAAAAGGTTTTAATATTTGAAACCCAGATTGCTCCTCTTGCCCTCGCCAAGTTTAAATTCCGCCAGGTCTTCCATGGTCATGGTATCCAGCATTTCGGGGGTGCGTTGTTCTTTTGGTATAGAAGCTAGGCGCAAGTTCTGATTCTGCACAGCTTCTACAATCAGTTTCCGTATTTCGCGGGCGTTGCCAAAATATTTATCGCGATATTCATACAGCGACTCAATATATTTTTGCAGATAATCATACGCCTCATTATCTAAACGCATGTTCTCCTGCTTCAAAAGAGAAAGAGCAATACGGAAAAGTTCATTGGCGTTATAATCGTTGAATGTAAAGGTGCGGTCAAATCGAGAGCGAAGCCCGGGATTTGATTCAAGGAAACGTTTCATGGGATCGGTGTAGCCGGCAGCAATTACGGCAAATTCACCGCGGCTGTCTTCCATCCTTTTAAGTAAAGTTTCAATGGCTTCTCTGCCAAAATCGTTCCCTTCACCAAGAGCATATGCTTCATCAATAAACAATACCCCACCCTTTGCTTCTTTCACACGCTCTTCTGTTTTAAGAGCAGTTTGGCCTACGTAACCAGCCACTAATCCCTGACGGTCCAGTTCTACTAAATGACCTCGCTCAAGTAAACCGAGTGCTTTGAAGATTTTCCCCATAATGCGGGCAACAGTTGTTTTCCCAGTTCCCGGGTTACCGGTGAATACGGTATGAAGTGAAAATTTGTTCAATACATCTTTTCCAATATCATGATAGAAACGAACAAGTTTTACAAGCTCGGTTACTTCATTCTTAATATTGGTAATACCCACGAGACCATTTAACTCGTCTAATGCACTTTGCAACAAGCGTTCGTTGATGTTGATGTTGAACTTTCTCTTTCCTCTTTGCCTGAATACCAGTTCTACATCTTCTTTTTCGATAGTGGAAAGAGCATTGCCATCCAATTCACGAAGATCTTCACGTTTCATCAAACGTAATCCAAGATTCATTTTAGCTTCGTCAACAAGAGCAATTGCATACCGCGCATTGCCAAAACTTTTATCGCGGTTGCGAAAACCTTCCATTAACTGCTCGGAAAGATATTGTGAAGCTTCTTCCGTTAAGTGAACATTCTTTTGAGCTGTATAGCGCATGGCAATATCCGCAAGTTCGTCTGGCAGATAGTCCTCGAAATGGAAATAATTCGCGAAACGCGACTTCATTCCGGGGTTAGATTTCAGAAATACCTCCATTTCATGCGGATAACCTGCCACCATAATAGCGAGATCCGATGAGCCATCGCTCATTTCTTTTATCAAAACTTCAATCGCTTCTTTTCCAAAATCTTTTGAATCATCTGCTTCGCGGGCAAGAGAGTATGCCTCGTCAATAAACAAAATGCCCCCTTTAGCTTCTTCAATAGCCTTCTTTACTTTCGGTGCGGTTTGACCGATATATTCACCAATCAGTTGAGAACGGTCCACTTCCTTTACATGCCCTTTACTAAGTAAGCCCATGCTCTTGTAAATCTGTCCAAGCAATTTTACAACGGTTGTTTTTCCGGTCCCTGGATTACCTGTGAATACAGAGTGAAGATTGATACGTTCTGTATCCTTAAAACCTCTCTCCTGACGAAGTTTAAGGAAGTTCAGGTAATCAATGTGATTTTTTACTTCCTTTTTCAATTCTTCAAGCCCGACTAATTCGTCAAGCTTTTTTACGCTGGCTTCCAGCGATTCATCGGGCGGGGCAGGCATGGTAGAGTTTTGCACTGCTACGTTTCCGCTCACATAAGATATTTCCACTTCACCTTCTTCATCCTCCTCACCGGTGTCAAGATGGAGTACCGCCACCACTGCATCCATAAATATTACTTCAAGGCGGTAATGGCTGTCTTTCCAGGTTCCGGGAACATCATTTCCCCATCCTTCGTTGAAGGTGAAGGTTTCATCAAGTTTGCCGGCTTCGATCTTCCGGTAACGTTCAATTCTTGCTTTTAGTAAACCCGATGCATTATACCAGTTGAAATGAATTTCACAATTCCAATCTGTCGGCAACTTATTCTTGAATTTAAATTCAATATAAAGGTACTGTGTTTCGGTGCGGCTTATTACCTTGAGGTATACTTTATTCTCATCATTCACGGCATTATAATCACCCGAAAAGAAGCGAACGGATTCTATATCGAAGTATGGGTTTGCATCAGCTGTTACTTTCCCAATATCTTCTACATAAAACCGTTTTGTTCCAACTAACTCACTATCAATGTATGCCTCCCAGCTGTATTCCCCTTTTGTCCAAAAGGTACCTATAGCTGCCATGCCCCAACCCTTATTTACATACACAACGTTTTCATCCATCCTTATTTTTCGCTTCTCATCCTGCGAACTCAACTCTTTCTTTTTACCGCCAACATGCGAGAATGCTTTCAGGGTAATGGTGGTTTCCCAGTCCTGTTCATCGAACATCTTGTTGTAAAAAGCTATTTCTGCGGAGATATAAGTGGTCTCGCTACGGTCGAAAACCGTCCTGTATTCACGTGAACGATTAGCCAGCCATTCATCACTGGCAAACACACGTAATGTTTTGAATTTATAGTTTTTGTAAGCCATGGTTTTCAGTTAAGAATAAAAAATAACCCATTCTTCTAAATTTAAAACAGAAAACATTCTGTTCGATTGCTCTTACATGACCTGTTTTCAATATTTATACCATACTCAAAACAAGTCCTCTCCTGTAATATAGACGTAGAAACACGTGAAAAGGATTCCAAAAGCTGTGAAAAAAAATAAAGAACGCCAGGCAAGTGCCTTTATTGGCTGAAAATGTTCGCTTATTTTAACTTTTCTAAGGCTTCTTTAAGAGCGGTAAAGTTTACCTGGTCTCCCGGAGAAGGGGTAACTTCTACATATTGGATAACTCCTTCTTTATCAACCACTACCACTCCCCGTTTTGCTACGCCCTTAATTCCAAAAGCAAAATTACAGTTATACATATCATAATCGTGAATCATTCTTTTATTGAAATCAGATAAAAGATCGAAATTGATGGCGTTTTTTTCTTTGAATACAACTTGTGTAAACAGCATATCAACCGATACCCCAACAACCGATGCGTTCATATTGTTGTAGAATGACAATTCATCACGGCTTTCACACATTTGTGCGGTACAAACGCCTGTGAAGGCGGCAGGATAGAATTGGATAATCAAATTTTTTCCTGCAAAGTCACTCAGTGAAATTTCTTTTTTATCGGTATTAAACAATTTAAAATCGGGTGCTTTGGTTCCTACAGCTAGTGACATGATTATTTATTTAAGTTTTAAGAAATGATGTATCTGAAACAATGATACAGTAACTAAGTTCATCTAACAAGAAATATTTTTCAACACCCACGCAACCTTTTTTAAAGTGAGGTCGTCTTATTGATAAGTTTAGTTTTTTAGGGTTAAACTACAAAAGCCTTCCACTCCGGTGGAGGGTTTTTTGTTTTTATATTTGCCTCAAATACCACCTATGAACTGCTTTAAAGCTGTCATTATATTTGCTCTGTTTGTTTTATTCGCAGGCTGCAAAAAGGAAACTACCACTCCAACGGGTCCCAAGCTCATCTTCAAGTTTAAGTTTGACCCCACGCAGGAAAGGCTTGGCAATACAGGTGCTCCTACGCCTTTACCTTCGGGCCATGCAGGACAAAGTCCCACGTTTAATGCCATGTGTGCACATTACATTGAGTTAGCTGCCGGGCCTCTGACACAACTTGGGGGAGGCGATGTTTTATATCACGCACCGGAAGTAACTACCGGAGGTACAAAAGCCATTGATTTCTCACAATCGAAGTTTGCCAAAGATGGGGAAGTGTTTTATGAAATTCCTTTGAAGGATTTGACACCCGGAGATTACGAATATCTGCGGGTATCGCTGGCTTATCAGAATTATGATGTGAACCTTTTTATTGATACTATCATTAGTGGTTATACTATCAGTCAGGAATATCCTTGCACCGTGGCCAGCTTTATTGGATACAATACCTACATAAATAATTATAAAGTCAAAAATCAGAATATAGCAGTTAACGCAAACCGGGCACAAGGCTATTGGGGTTTTGAGTTTGCCACAAACTTTTTTGGCTATCCTTATAACCTGCTTACTTCGGGTCAGGCACCTGCAGGGGCAACTACCGTAGTTAACCCTTTGTTTGCCACTTCGCCTATTCCTTCCGGCTCCTGTTTGGTAACGGGGCCTTTCAGCGGTGATAAACTACATATTACGGGCAACGAAACAAAGGATGTGGTCGTAACAGTTTCGCTTTCTACTAACAACAGTTTTGAATGGGTAGATGTAGTGAGCGATGGTAAATGGGAACCCACAAAAGGGGAGAACATAGTTGATATGGGTGTTCGCGGAATGATTCCCTCGGCTCAATATTGAAAAATTACATTTTTAACGGGTAGTTAAATTTTACTTCAGAATTCGGTAGTTTTTCTACATTAGCGCATTCTTAAACCAAATAGCATTTATAATCATGAAAAAAATATTACTTCTTGCTTCTGTTCTAACAGCGTTAAACCTGAACGCACAGATATTTAATAGCGGCT
>JAZKEP010000208.1:0-1837 GCA_040387015.1 Bacteroidota bacterium | reverse complement strand
TGTAAAAGACAATGGTGCGGGATTTAATATGGAACATAGTGAAAGTAAACTTTTCGGAGTGTTTCAGCGCATGCACCATGCCGATGAATTTGAAGGAACCGGTGTTGGTTTAGCTACTGTTCAACGGATAATTAACCGGCATGGAGGCCGCATTTGGGCAGATGCAAAATTAGGTGAAGGGGCCACGTTTTATTTTACGTTGCCTGGGTAAGATAAAAAAATGACCCCTTCTTCCAGGCCCTCGAAGGGAGGACTTGGAAGTTTAAATAAAAAAGCCCCCAGCTCCCTTACATTTATGGTATAGTATCACCGAAATCAGAAAAAAAATTGGCATTATTTTTTTCGTGTTGTTAGTTTAATAAATTCACATACGAAAAATAGATCAGCGAAATGACGAACCGTTCGAACAAGATTTTTCCAAAAACACCTACCGGAATAGAAGGGTTGGATGAAATTACGGAGGGAGGATTCCCGAAAGGCCGGCCCACACTTATTTGCGGCAGTGCCGGATGCGGCAAAACTTTATTGGGAATGCAGTTCCTGGTTAAGGGCATCACCGAACGCAACGAGCCCGGTGTTTTTATGAGCTTTGAAGAGCCGGCACATGACCTTGTTCAAAATGTAGCTTCGCTGGGTTTTGATTTACCTAAACTCATAGCCGCTAAAAAATTAAAAATTGACCACGTCCGTGTCGAAAAGTCGGAGATTGAAGAAACCGGTGAATATGACCTCGAAGGATTATTTATCAGGCTCAACTATGCCATTGATTCCATAGGCGCCAAATTGGTAGTGCTCGATACTATTGAATCGCTTTTTGGCGGAATGGAAAATGCTGCCTTGCTACGCTCGGAAATTCGAAGGCTGTTTCATTGGCTTAAAGAAAAAGGAGTAACTGCAATTATTACCGGTGAGCGGGGTGAGAGTTCCCTCACCCGGCAAGGGCTTGAGGAATATGTTTCCGACTGTGTGATACTGCTCGATTTTCGTGTAATTGACCAAATAGCCACTCGCAGGCTTCGCATTGTAAAATACCGTGGCTCCACCCATGGCACCAACGAATATCCTTTTCTTATTGACGAAAATGGCTTTTCGGTATTGCCCGTAACTTCTTTAAAGCTGGAGCACAAAACTTCAACCGATATAGTGTCCTCCGGTCTTCCTGCGCTGGATAACTTATATCAGCGCAAGGGCTACTTCAGGGGCGGCAGCACCCTTATTACCGGCACTGCCGGCACTTCAAAAACCATCCTGGCTTCGTATTTTGCTTTGAGCAGTTGCAGGCGTAAAGAGAAAGCGCTGTTTTTTTCATTTGAAGAATCGCCCGAGCAACTGGTAAGAAACATGAAGTCGGTGGGTATTGATCTCAGGCCGCATCTCAAATCGAAACTGCTGCACATTCATGCTTCGCGCCCATCGCTGCAGGGCTTGGAAATGCACCTTCTGCTGCTTCATAAATTAATAAAACAGTATAAGCCAAAAACAGTGATTGTAGACCCTATCAGTAGCCTGGTAACCGTGGGAAGCGGCAGCGAAGTAAGGGCCATGCTCGTGCGGCTGATGGATATGCTAAAGATAAACGGCATCAACGCTTTGTTTACTTCACTTACCCACGACCGCCCAAGCGAGAGTGGTGATTTTACAGTAGATGCTGTTTCCTCACTGGCAGATACATGGATTAAATTATGTAATGAAGAAAGCGGTGGCGTACGCACGCGCAGATTGCTTATTGCTAAGTCGCGTGGTATGGGGCATTCGAATAAACTGTGTGATTTTGTTATTACCAGTAAGGGTATTCAACTAATTGATGAGGAAAAGTAAAACTGATATATGGCTAAAG
>JAZKEP010000207.1:7768-10249 GCA_040387015.1 Bacteroidota bacterium | reverse complement strand
AATACATATCATTTTATAAATCATGTACTCTCCAAACGAACTCCTTGCCCTTTACGAACAGAAATTCAGCACTACCAATTTCAATGAAAACCCCACTAACCTATACGACCCGGTTAAGCATATTATGGGCATCAAGGGCAAACGGATTCGCCCTTTGTTACTTTTGATGAGTTGCGATATGCAGGGGGGCGATATTGAAGCGGGATTAAACCCATCTTTCGCAATGGAGGTTTTTCACAACTTCACTTTGGTGCATGATGACATTATGGACAATGCTGATATCCGCAGGGGGGTTCCAACAGTACATAAACTGTTTGGGCTTAATGCAGGCATCCTGGCGGGCGATGTCATGCTGGCTTATGCATATAAGTACCTTACTGATGTTTCCCCTGAGTTTGTTCCTGCTTTGCTGAAGGTGTTTAACAAAACAGCCATTGAAATATTCGAAGGCCAGCAGATGGATATTGATTTTGAAAAAAGATTGGATGTGACCGAAGAGGAGTATTTGAAAATGATTGAGTTTAAAACTTCGGTGCTTATGGCCTGCAGCCTGCAGATAGGCGCTTTGCTGGCCGATGCCGATGAGGCCAATCAAAAGGCAGTTTATGATTTTGGTTTATACCTGGGGCTTTCGTTTCAGATAAAAGATGATTACCTCGACACCTTTGGCGAAAGCGAAAAGGTGGGCAAAAAAATAGGCGGAGATATACTTCAAAACAAAAAAACCTACCTGCTTATAACCGCCCTGAACACCGCTAAGGGAAAGCAAAAGGATGAACTGCTTGCTTTGTTGGAAAACAACAGCGGAGATGGAAAGGTGGCAGGTGTAAAAAGAATATTTGAAGAATTAGGCGTGAAACAAACCACCGAAAAGCGCATAGAAGAACTATACGACAAAGCCATAGCCTCGCTCAACGCCATCAATATTAATGAGGAACGTAAGGCTCCAATGCTCGCGCTGGCCCGTTCCGTCCACGAACGTGAATTTTAAGGTTCAGTTGTTAATAGTGTGAGAGTATCCAATAAATCAGTACCATAAGTTCATAATGGAAGGTGCCTTTTTGTGGGTTTGTAAAGACATAAACCTACGTTGCAGCACTGCCAAACAATTGGTCAGCGCTGCCGGGTTAAAAGGCAGCGGTTACATGCCGCAATGCAGCGGTGCAAGACTATAACGTAGCACTGCCAGACTATAGAGCAGCGCTGCGAGGCTAAAAAAGCAGTGGTGCTAACCCGGAGCGTAGCACTGCTAAGCCGCTTTGCAGCAGTGCAAAGCCATTTTGCAGGGGGTAAAAATCCTCATTTTAGGCCTTTTTTAACACAAATCAGCTTTTGGGGACAATTTTGAAGGCTTTTAGAAGATGCCGAAAATGAAACGTTTGGTATCAAAAAAACAGCAACCCAACAACCCCATTAACCTAAAGGAGTTAAGGTGTGGACTAATGCAAGGTTTGTTACCCCTACAGGCAAATAAACTTTTGTTGCTCTATTATAACAGCCTTGAAATTATTTACATTCGCGCCTTCCTAATTAAAAAATTTCCTGCATGTATTACACCGATAAAACCTTCCTATACAGAGATGGTCAATTTCTAAAAGCCGCTGAAACTACTATTGATCTTTACGGACAAACCCTGCACTATGGCTATGGTGTTTTCGAGGGCATACGCTCTTACAAAACAGCAAGCGGGGCTAAAATTTTTAAAGCAAAAGAACATTATGACCGCCTTCACCGTTCGGCACAAATGCTCAATATTCCCCTTAAATATTCAGTGCAGGAAATGGAAGAGGCCACCTACGAAGTCCTTCGTCTGAATGGTTTCGAAAACGCATACATACGCCCTATTGTTATTTGCAGCCCTAACATGAGTCTTTCGCATCCCAAAGAAACATCACTGGTTATTGAAACCTGGGATTGGGGCGCTTATCTTGGCGACAAGCGTCTAGATATAATGATTTCTTCATTCTGCCGACCCCATCCGCGCTCTACAAAGGTAGAAGCGAAAGTATGCGGTCACTATGTAAATTCCATTCTTGCTACGTCCGAAGCAAAAGACAAGGGTTTCGATGAAGCTCTCCTACTTGACAGTGACGGATTTCTTGCCGAAGGTCCCGGCTCTAATCTCTTCTTCGAAAAAGACGGAGTACTTCATACACCACAACTCGGCAATATCTTAGCGGGAATTACCCGCGAAACACTGATTGAACTATGTAATCAACTTTCTATTCCTCTTAAGCAAGGGCTTTTTAAACAGGAAGATTTATTGAATGCCGATGGAGCATTCCTTTGCGGCACAGGAGCTGAGATAGTCGGACTTAATTCAGTTAACAAAAAACAGTTTAGCAAAGAGTGGAAGGATACATTCGGATTCACTTTACAAAAAGCCTATAAGAATTTAGTAATGGAACTTCCTATTACTGCAACCCACTAGCACCTTATGGAACTAAATAAATACAGCAAGGTAATTACACAGGATGATTC
>JAZKEP010000207.1:0-7758 GCA_040387015.1 Bacteroidota bacterium | reverse complement strand
TTCGCAGCCCGCTGCGCAAGCCATGCTGTATGGCATTGGTTTAACCGATGCCGATTTAAAGAAAGCGCAGGTAGGAATTGTAAGCACAGGCTACGAAGGAAACACGTGCAACATGCACTTGAATGATTTAGCGAAACAGGTAAAGAAAGGAGTCCAACAAGCTGACCTTGTAGGCCTAATCTTCCACACCATTGGCGTAAGCGATGGCATCTCAAACGGAACCGATGGGATGCGTTATTCGCTCGTTTCGAGAGAAATAATTGCCGATTCGATTGAGGCTGTTGCTGGTGCGCACTACTACGATGGTATAATTGCTATGGTAGGGTGCGATAAAAATATGCCTGGCTCTGTAATGGCGATGGGGAGGCTAAACCGTCCTTCGATTATGGTATACGGGGGCACCATTCATTCGGGTAAATACAAAGGCGAATCGCTCAATATTGTTTCTGCCTTCGAAGCGCTCGGTAAAAAACTCAACAATAATATTTCGGAGGAAGATTTCCGGGGCATTATCCGTAACTCCTGCCCGGGTGCAGGTGCTTGCGGAGGTATGTACACTGCCAATACCATGGCATCTGCCATCGAAGCCCTGGGAATGAGTTTACCTTACAGCTCCTCCAATCCTGCTTTAAGCATAGAGAAGAACGAAGAGTGTATCGAAGCAGGCAAAGCCATACGCCTATTGCTCGAAAAAAATATTCTTCCAAGTGATATCATGACTTTCAAAGCATTTGAAAACGCCATAACCATCGTGATGGTGTTAGGCGGCTCTACCAATGCGGTAATGCATTTAATTGCCATGGCAAAAACAGTCGGGGTTAAAATTACGCTCGAAGACTTTCAGCGTATAAGCGATAAAACACCTGTGTTGGCCGATTTGAAACCAAGCGGCACATACATGATGGAAGACCTGCATACCATTGGTGGTGTTCCTGCGGTTATGAAATATTTATTGCAGAATAATTTTCTGCATGGCGACTGCCTTACCGTTACCGGTAAAACAATTGCGGAAAACTTAAAAGATGTTTCTGGATTGAAACAGGAACCGAAAGTTATTGTCCCTATTGAAAAACCCATTAAAGCAACAGGACACATTCAAATCCTTTACGGCAACTTAGCCGAAGAAGGCGCGGTTGCAAAACTAACCGGACAGGAAGGGGAATTCTTTGAAGGCCCTGCCAAAGTATATGATGATGAACATGCTGTTATACATGGCATACAAAACAAGGAAATTAAAGCTGGCGATGTAGTAGTGATACGCTACTGCGGACCTAAAGGCGGGCCCGGTATGCCCGAAATGCTAAAGCCAACCTCTGCCATAATCGGTGCCGGGCTTGGCAGCAGTGTTGCATTAATTACCGATGGAAGATTCTCGGGAGGCACACACGGTTTTGTAGTGGGTCATATTACACCCGAGGCTATTGAAGGCGGCACTATTGCCTTAGTAAAAAATGGAGATACGATTGCCATTGACGGAAACAAAAATACCATCCTTCTTAAAGTAACTGATGAGGAACTTGCCAACCGGAAAAAAGAATGGAAGAAACCTGCATTAAAAGTAAAGGCCGGTGTGCTTTATAAATATGCCAATACTGTTTCCACGGCATCTAAAGGCTGTGTTACTGACTAAAAAAATGCTTTCCGTCAATCGAGTTTGTTCCTCATATCCAATAGTCTAGCTACTGCTATACTGCTTTCAACCAGTAATGCACATCATTTTAACATCAAATCGCCACTTATCCACAGACAGTTAAACATTTCCTTTGTTCATCGGTGGAGAATTGCGGAACAGAGTGTTCCACACATGTTCTACATTTGGCGATTATAAACAGGGAATGAAAATTACATATTACGGTCACTCGTGCTTTGGGGTAAATGTTTCGGGAGTTAACCTTCTTTTCGACCCTTTTGTCCGTAAAAATGAGTTAGCAAAGCAGATTGATATAAATAAAATACCTGCCGACTATATTTTGCTCTCGCACGGTCATTTTGACCATACAGCCGATGCCCTTGAAATTGCTAACAGAACAGAAGCCCCAATTGTTTCCAATTATGAGATAACTGTTTGGTTCGAAAAGAAAGGTATTAAGAAAACACATCCTCTGAATCCGGGTGGCAAATGGAAGTTTCCATTCGGCACGGTTAAATATGTCGCAGCAGTACATTCCAGTTCCATGCCTGATGGTTCTTATGGTGGCAATCCCGGAGGATTCGTAGTAGAAACCAGTGAAGGAAGCTTTTATTACAGCGGTGATACCGGTTTATCCATGGATATGCAGTTGATTCCGCTTACGTGTGGGAAATTAGATGTTGCATTGCTGCCAATTGGTGATAACTTCACCATGGGAGTAGACGATGCCATCCTTGCCAGCGATTTTATAAAATGTAACCGTCTCATTGGTTTGCATTACGATACTTTTGGATATATCAAAATTAATCGCGAAAAGGCGGTTAAGAAATTCAAAGAGAAGGGAAAGGAACTGCTACTACTCACAATTGGTGAAACAAGGGAATTTTAAAAACCGCACAGCAAATATTATGACAGCAAAAAAGAAAACAGAGACAAAAACAAGAAACGCAAGGATTATAACCCTTGCAAATCAGAAAGGCGGTGTGGGTAAAACTACTTCAGCTATCAATATAGCAGCAAGTTTTGCTGTGCTGGAATTCAAAACGCTTTTAATTGATGCCGATCCTCAGGCAAATGCCACTTCGGGTGTTGGTTTCGACCCTAAGGTAGTTAAAACAA
Organism: Bacteroidota bacterium; assembly: GCA_040387015.1. GTDB lineage: Bacteria > Bacteroidota > Bacteroidia > Chitinophagales > LD1 > Bog-950. The sequence continues at coordinate 5,009 of JAZKEP010000207.1, read as the reverse complement.
GTATTTACGAATGTTTGGTAGGTGAAGTGAAAGCAAAAGATATTATTCTCGAAACTCAAACTCCGAATCTTTACCTTATCCCTTCACACCTTGATTTGGTGGGGGCGGAAATAGAGCTTATTAATCAGCCTAATCGCGAAAGAATTTTCAAAGGAATTCTCGATGATTTAAGAAAAGACTATGACTATATTATCATTGATTGCTCTCCATCTTTAGGCTTGATTACAGTGAATGCACTTACCGGTTCCGATTCAGTGCTTATTCCTGTGCAATGCGAATACTTTGCATTAGAAGGGCTAGGGAAACTGCTGAACACTATCAAAATTGTGCAAAGCCGTTTAAACCCGAAACTGGAGATTGAAGGTATTTTGCTGACCATGTACGATCCAAGACTTCGTTTGTCTAACCAGGTTGTAGAAGAGATACGGAGACATTTCGAGAATATTGTTTACGAAACTATTATTCATCGAAATACCCGATTGGGAGAGGCGCCAAGTTTTGGCAAACCTGCAATTATGTATGATGCTGAAAGTAGAGGCAGTATCAACTACATGAACTTAGTGCGCGAGATACTGCAAAGAAATAATGCTACAAACATCCCCGATAGCCTCAAAGAATTTAATTTCGCTGACGAAGACCCGGCTACTTTGAATTAAGGCCGGAAGATTTTCACACTATATTAAAAGTAATTATGAACGAAAAGAAGAAGAGCGTTTTGGGGCGCGGGTTAAGTGCTTTACTTGAAGGGAATGATACCACTGGGCAAGGGCGCGAAAAGCAATCGGAAAATAAACTGAGCAATCAGACAGGAGTAATAATTAATATTCCTCTAGATAATATTGAGGTAAACCCCTTTCAGCCAAGAACTTCGTTTGAAGCGGAGAGTTTGAAAGAGTTGGCTGATTCTGTTACAATTCACGGAGTTATACAGCCCATCACTGTTCGGAGAATCGAAAACAATAAATATCAGTTGATAGCAGGAGAGCGAAGGTTGCGTGCTTCTAAACTGGCGGGTAAAACCGAGATTCCTGCCTATGTGCGCAGTGCCAGCGACCAGGAAAGCATTGAGATTGCCTTGATAGAAAATATTCAGCGTGAGGATTTAAACCCTTTGGAAATTTCAATCAACTACAAACGGCTTCAGGATGAGTGCGATTTAACTCAGGAGCAGTTAGCTGTTCGTTTGGGTAAGAACAGAAGCACTGTCACTAATTTTATTCGCTTATTAAAACTTCCACCTGACGTTCAGGCAGGATTGCGTGACAATAAAATTTCAATGGGTCATGCAAAAGCTCTTATGGCTATTGGCAATCCGGTATCGCTTTTAAGCGCCTACAAAGAAGTGGTTAGTAAAGGGATGAGTGTAAGACAGGTGGAACAACTTGTGCGTTATATGGAAACAAAACCCCGTAAAGGCACTTCAACATCAGCGGATAATAATGCTGCGGTCATTCCGTTTATCACCAAGAAAATGCAGGATCAACTCACAACTGCTTTAAGTACTAAAGTTCATATTAACAGAGCTAAGGATGGTAAAGGCGAAATTGTCATCAAGTTTTATAACAATGATGATTTGGAAAGATTAGTGGATGTGATTGCCGAAAAATAAATGAAACCACAACCAGGTTTGCTTTTCAAATGCCGTAGAATTCACATTCTTTCCCTTTCGGGCATTTTGCTCTTCTTTTCTTGCAATTCACTTATCGCTCAAACAGTTCAGGATTCAATTGTTGCTGATTCGTTGGATAAAGTTTTCAGAAAACAGGTTATTTCAAATCAAGCTGCCATCGGTGGAGATACCAGCATATTTTATAAACCGCAGGTCGATAGCTCAACAATAACAGCGGGCGATTCTTTAAATGTGCCGGTGATAAGTCCAAGGAAGGTCAACACCCGTATGCGCAAATTTTATTGGAATCCTGATAGAGTTAATATGGATTCTGTAACCAGAAGAAAATATCGTCATCGTCCTTTATATGCGGCTTTGTTTTCGATGGCATTACCGGGATTGGGGCAGGCTTACAACAAAAAATATTGGAAAATCCCAATTTTTTATGCGGGATTCGGAGGGTTAGGTTATGCCATTTACTACACCGGTTCAAATTTCAGGGGCTATAGAAATGCATACCGCCTACAGGTAGATGAAGATGCTGCCACCTATGGAGAATATAAAGGGGTAGATGATGCTGCCACTTTGAAAGAATACCGAAATTTCTTTAAGAGGAACCTTGATATCACAGTAATTTGCACTGCTGTATGGTATATATTGAATATTGTAGATGCAACTGTAGATGCGCATTTGTTTGATTGGAACATGAAAGATGATTTGAATGTTCGCTGGCAACCAACTTTCTTTACAGGACAAGCTAACTATCCGCAGGCTAATACAGGAATAAAAATCACCCTGAGTTTTTAATTCCAAATCTTCCTTTTCCTTTCGCCCTACCCGATGATTGTTGCAACGCTTTTTTAGTAAAAGAAAATTCATTCTTTTAGTGCAACACTAACCCCCTGTGCTAAGGGAAAAATTTTACTGAACCATGCGACAACTCAAGATCTCGAAGACTATAACGAATCGTGAAAGTGAATCATTGGAAAGGTACCTGCGCGAAATAAGCCGGGTTGATTTAATAACAGCTGAGGAAGAAGTTATACTGGCAAAAAGAATTAGAGCGGGCGATCTCTGCGCATTGGAAAAACTAACCCGTGCAAATCTGCGCTTTGTAGTTTCTGTTGCCAAACAATATCAGAACCAGGGTTTGCCTTTGACAGACTTAATTAACGAAGGAAATCTGGGTTTAATAAAAGCAGGGGAACGTTTCGATGAAACCCGCGGATTTAAATTTATCTCCTATGCTGTGTGGTGGATCAGGCAATCTATTTTACAGGCAATTTCAGAGTCGCGCATGGTTCGGCTTCCTATGAATAAAATAAGTTCGCTACATAAAATCCATAAAGCCTTTACACAATTAGAGCAGGAATTTGAAAGAGAAACAATACCGGAAGAGTTAGCGGTTATATTAAATGTTGATTTAGAAGAAGTGCAGGCTAACTTAGGTATTGGAAGACGGCACGTATCTATGGATGCCCCTTTCGCTGCCGGTGAACAAAATTCCTTAATAGATATTTTAGAGAACCCCAATGCAGAAGCAGCGGACCGCGATGTTACATTTTGCGAATCGTTAAGAAGAGAAGTGGATCGTTCTTTAGCAACACTTTCTCCGCGCCAAAAAGAAATCGTTAAACTCTACTTTGGAATAGGCATTGATCATGCCCTGACGGTGGAGGACATTGCCATGAAGTTTGATTTGACCCGCGAACGCGTCAGGCAGATAAAGGATAAAGCACTTGCGAGACTTCAAACAACTTCCAAGTGCAAACTTCTGAAAGGGTTCTTAGGTTATTAAAATACCTTTAGTCAAGCCCCATTAGTTTCTCCAGGTGGTGATATTGAATATTGAACAAGGCTTTAATATTCCTTATCTGATCAAGAACATCTTTTCGCTTCTTTTCGTCAACCTTAGCTTTTACGCCAACGATTAAAACATTCTTTGGCGTATGTTCTGTAGAAATAAACTCGAACACTTTAGTCTTATAGCCGAAGGCTTCCATAATTAGAGCACGGATGGTATCCGTCAATATTTCCGCCTGCCTTTCTTCCAGTATACCATACTTGGAAATTGCTCTTAAATCATTGGTGGGATGAATCTGTTTGCGTACTTGCTTGTGGCAACAGGGCGCACACATAATTACTTTCGCATTGCTTGTAATGCCTCTGCAAATTGCCTGATCGGTAGCAATATCGCAGGCATGCAGGGCAATAAGTATATCCGTAGCGGGCAACTCAGTCGTATCAATAGAACCGCTTATAAAGTTTAAATCTTTAAACCCCGTTTTTTCTGCAATGCCATTACAACTTTCTACCAATTCCTTCCTCATTTCCACACCGGTTATTGCCGGCTTAAGGTTTAACCCCTTGGTGAGATAGTCATACAGAGCAAAAGTCAAATACCCTTTCCCCGACCCCATATCTGTAATTTGAAAGTCTGTTGGCAGCGAAGCCTCTTTTACAATGCTTTCAACAATTTCTACATACTTATTTATCTGTCGAAACTTATCCTGCTTATCGTTTTTCACTTTGCCTTCGATGGTAGTAACCCCTAACTCATGAAGCCAAATGTTGTTCTTTGTTTCCAGGTATCGCTTTTTAGAATGATCATGCGCAGTATCAGCAACCTCATTAAAAGTGGGCGGCTTACGTTTGATAACACTTTCGCCATTTTTGGAAACACTCAAATGAATATCGTTCGCGGTTGTAAATAAATCTGCTTTGTAAAAATCTTTCTCCAGCATTTCACGGAGCAACTGTTCAGCTTCCGCAATGGAGTAATTCTTGGTTACATCTTTAGTCGCATAGCGGTATACAAATGATAGCTGTAATCCGGCTTTAAGAATAACCGGCTTAACAAAAACGTTCTTCAGGTCGCTGGCCTTATCGCGCTTGTCGCTTAACGTAAGTTTAATAAACTGCTGTTGGCTTATACTGTCTGTAAGTTGGGTAAAAAAGGAGTCTATATGGCTTAAGGACATGTGAAGTTTGAATAGAATCCCAAAAGTATCTTTCCCTTTCGGTTAATAAAATTAAGCCTTGCTGAACCAATCCAGATTTTACTCAGATTAACCCAAACCAGGTCTGCCAATTAAATCTCTTTTTCGCATATTCGCACCCTCAAAACTTAAAACTATGTCAGTAAACTACGAACAGGAATTGCAGGAGTGGATTGGTGATGAACGACTGGGTCTTGACCTTTTGCATACCAGCAGTAATCTACAGTTGAACAAATCGGTAGAGCTGGTTCTATTCCGCAGAAAACTATTCGATAAGAAAGTAAGTTCTATCATTCACGACCACAATTATTTCCAGTCTTTTGCCGGAATTCCTATTACACTCGAGGTAACGTCTAACCTTGCACGCGCTGCTTCCAAACTCGACCTTGCCCCTTCCAAAA
>JAZKEP010000206.1:0-1792 GCA_040387015.1 Bacteroidota bacterium | reverse complement strand
AGCCGGATCTGGCTGGCTTAAACGTCAGGGGAGTAGTTCCTGGTTTGTAGCTGCTGATTATTTGCAGGAAGAAACAGAAGGTTTCCAGATTGAACGGGCTTTGCTTTTATCGGCAGGTGCGCAGTTTGAATTTTCATCACGTTGGTATGCAGGCGCCAAAGCGGAAGCGATTCCGGTGTTGCATAAAAAAGAACTGGGAGAAAGAATGAATATCGCTGCCAGTCTTTGCTGGAAGCCTACTGCAGGTTTATCCTGTATGATCGACTGGCAGCAGTATACCCATGAAAATTCAGCAGTGGCTTTGGGTATTTCTTATCAATATTCTAACGCTTTGACTTTCCGCTGCGGTTGGCGTAATGATGTCTTTTCTCTTTCAGCAGGAATGATGGTGAAGTGGAAAAGCTGTCGGTTGGATTATGGTTTCCGTTATCAACCTGCACCGGGAATGACGCATGCTTTATCGTTTACTTGTTATTGGTAGAAGCCGTGAGATTTTTAACAATACTTATTTTTTTGTGCGGCACTGGAATAGTACAAGCACAGAATATTTCTGAAGGTGAAGTGAACACTAGCCTTACAGAAGAACAGTTGGAAGTAAATGAAAGTCTGAATCGTTTAAATCTGAACGAAGCTTCAAGAGAAGAAATACTTTCTTCCGGCATTCTTACTGAACAACAAGCCGATCACTTGCTCGCATGGCGACAACGCTATGGGTTGTTATTATCAATCTATGAATTGCAGGCGATTCCGGAATTTACCTTAGAAGTAATACAACAGTGGCAAAACTGGGGAGAATTATATGTGGAAGAAAATAAAGAAAGTTATGCTGAAGTAAAGACTACTGTAACATATAGAAGCGGCAGCAACTGGCCGAGGAGTAAGGGATATGGCACGAAGGTATATCCGGGTTTGCCCTGGTCTTCTTATTTGAGAGTAAGACATAAACATGGAAATAAGTATACGATAGGTTTGCTACTGGAACAGGATGCCGGCGAACTTTTTAAATGGGATTTTCGAAACAGTAAATTTTTCTATGATCATTTTTCAGCCTATGTATTGTTAGAAAAACTTCACCCGGATTGGAAAATTATCATGGGTGATTTCAGAGCGGGCTTTGGCAGAGGCCTGGTGTGTGGTGCCCGTGCTTCCTTCATGAGTGGCGCTGCAGGTATGCCTTTGATTTTTCAACCGGGTATAATCGCTAATACTTCCGCAGCGGAATATGGCTATGGAAGCGGTGTGGGGCTTATGTGGAAGAAAAAGAGAAGTGCAATGCAAGTGTTTTTGAGTTCGCGTAAACTGGATACACGTTTGTATACAATCGATGAGAAGGATTATATAAGTTCTATGCTTAATAGTGGTTTACACAGAACGGTATCGGAAAGCTTAAGCCGTATGAACAGCAGACTTATAGCTGGCGCAGTACATCTGCAACATAAGTTCTCTTCTTTACAACTCGGTTTAACCCTTTCTGCATTTACCTATAGTAATGCGTTGATGTATTCTTCCGAGTATTATAAGCGGAATAGTTTTTCAGGAAAAACAGGAGGGAATGCGTCCGTAGATTTTGTGTGGCAACATGGTCCGCTTATGGTTACCGGAGAAGTAGCGGTTGACGCACGCGGCAGATCAGCCTTATTAATTCAAACCTTATTAGCTGCAGGTAAGCACGCGGATCTTGGACTAATGTACATTAATTATGCATCAGGGTATTATGCACCTTTCGCGCTTACAATAGCAAGGCACACACAACCTGAAACACGCGCCCATGTCCGACACCATTTCCAAGCGC
>JAZKEP010000205.1:0-4229 GCA_040387015.1 Bacteroidota bacterium | reverse complement strand
CCCACACTCACACCTTTAGCCGCACATAGAAAAGCATCTTTCTGACAGATAACCTTGCCTCCCATTTGCAGCAAATCCATTGGAATAATTTTCCCCGGATAAGGCGAAGCAAATGCAACGCGTGCTTTACCGCTGCCCATGTGTGAGAAAGCCGTCATAAATAAACTCTCACCGGTTAACAGTCTTTTACCTGCTCCCAGAAGTTTGCCCATCAGGCCACCACCGCCATTGGAACTGCCATCACCGAAAATAGTCTGCATCTGAATCTGTTGGTCCTTATACATAAAAGCCCCGGCTTCTGCCACCACTGTTTCCTGCGGGTCAAGTTCAATTTCAACACATTGCATCTCTTCTCCGAAAATACGGTAATCAATCTCGTGATTTGTTCTCATGTCCTTTTTGTAGTTTATTAGTTATGGGTAATTGATAAAAAAGCGAAAGTAGAAATGATGACGAAATGAGGGTGTGAAAATTTTATAAGGATGCGAATCGTGGGGAATGTTGTGTGAATTACAGCTTATTACTGTCCTTTCACTATACGGAGCATTCTTGACGAATCGCCCTGCTTAACCCTGACGAAGTAAATACCCTGAGAAAGCCCCTCACCGAGTTCCACTTGTTGAGTGGGCGAATTACCTGTAGCTTCTAAAACTAATTTGCCTGTTACGTCAAACATTGTAATGTCGAACAGTTCTGACTTATTACTTTCAATACGCAACTGAAAATGAGTATTGAACGGATTCGGATAAAGGATCATTTCAAAGCCTTCCCCGTTTTCATCCGGTAAGAGTTCACCTATCTGTTCTTCCTCCGCTTTGGAAGTAGATACACATTGCTGATCACATCGCCCGTAATGATCACCTATATGGCCCGGAACATGAGAGGCGACTGCGTTAATGGATAAAGCCAATGTTTGAGAACTACCCGGAATAACAGGATGTGCATGACAAACATAAATCTTATCTCCTTCACTTCCTGGAACTCGAATGTCGAGTACACACACTGTAATACTGCAAACCGACTTGCAACCGGAGGCGCTGGTAACCAGAACCTGAAAAGTATACATGCCTTCAGAGGTTGGAGTAAACATAGGGGAGGAACAAGCAGTGCAGCTAAGACCAATAGCCGGAGACCACATGTAAGAAGTTGCCGCTGGTGCCCTTACCGATAGAGTAGCAGTTTGAGGGCCATAGCCCAAATAAATAGTGCCAACATCTGACGAAGCTGAGCATACGGCCGATTGTCCTGTTACTGTTATCAAAGCCTGACAAGAAGATGAAAGACCACCATTATCAGTAACGGTGAGAGTAACAGGTGTGGGCCCGATAGCAGAGCAATTGAAAGAAGATTGCGAGACCGCGCGAATAACGCCACCGCAATTATCAAAACTGCCGCCATCCACGTCTGCTGCTGTAATAGCTGCATGTCCGGATGAATCAAGGCTTACCGATATATTTTTGCATACAGCTACGGGAGCTACGTTTGGTGAAGCACTCACCGTGAAGGAAGTGGTTGCGCTACAGTAACCCGTTGTTATTGTAACTGAATATGTAACAATACCATTCGCAATAACATGGATGGTCTTTGTAGTGTCTCCGCTACTCCAACTATAGCTGTCAGCCGGTGTAACGGTTAAGTCTACAGGTTGCCCGAAACAATAACCACTGACTACTGCAGGGGCCGGGGTAATGCGTGCGGTGAGTTTACAGGCTTCCACATAGATATTAAAAGACTGTGTGCCATGGCCAAAGCAGTGGTGATAGATATCCTCCGCATCAATATGCACAGAATTATTGCCCGCATTAGCGAAAGCAGGAGTGCCGCTTAGAAGGGCAGTTCCGTTTCCGTTATCGGTTAAAGTAAGCCAGGAAGGCAGAGCAATTCCAAGAATAGCTATTTCATCTCCAAAAGGTACATCGGGATCGCTGGCTTGTATCAGATACGTAAAGAGTTGATTAACCCGAATAGTTAACGATGGTGGCGATGAAACAATAACCGTTGGGGTGTTAACTATCAGGCTAAAACCGGTAGAAGTACTGTTTCCACCGGCATCGGTTGCGGTAAAAGAAAAATTATTTGGCCCCCAGTCGCTGGCGGAGGGAGTCCACTCAAGTAAAGTAGAAGAAACATTACCGGAAGGTGTTGGAAGTACGGGCGTTAAACTTGCACCAGCCGGAATAACAGCTGAGGTTATTTGCACTGTCATGAGAGAGTCGGGAGCATGAGCCTGAATAGCGGTTTGATACAAGCTACCCGAAGGAATGCAGAACCCGCTACCATCTGGCGGAGTAGGCGGACTGTCAAAAACCGGGTTGAGGCTAACAACAATTGTTACGGAAGTGGAAGCTTGATTTCCTGACAAATCCTGAGCCATGAAAGATACTATCCTGGTGCGAATTTGAGCCAAAGTGGGTGTCCAGGTAAACACCGATTGCACCGGATTGCCATTGAGAGGCAATGTAGGAGACATAGAAGAACCTATAGGCAAACCAAAACCCTGTAACGTGACTATATCGCCACTATCAGCATCGAGGGCTTGTACAGGAAAAGTCAATGTTGCCCCCGGCTGAATATGAAAAATCTGTCCGTTGAAAGGCGTTACGGTGTAGTTGAAGTACGGTGGGTTTGATTGGGCCACTATGTTAACGAGAAAATCGAGGGTAACGACACCACCGTTTCCATCATCTACCCTTACGGACGCATTCCACATCTCGCCAACAGTTCTACCAATCGTATTAAAGGTAACTACACCGCTTGATGGGTCGATAGCAATACCCGGAGGTTGAGTGAGTGTGACATCTCCCATTTGGCCGGGAGTTGATAAACTAAATGAAATAGTATCTCCATCAGGATCGGAAGCAGGGATGGTAAAAGAAGCCGCGCTTAATCCTGTAGGCAGATTTACAATAGGCTGAAGGGTGGATATGGGACTATTGTTTCTTTCGGTCAAATCCACGAGTGTCTCTACTTTAAAGTTTCCATCAAAATTATTCTGGAGAGAACTAATGCGGCAGCAACTTCCAAAGTATGCTGTCCAGGGGCCGGGGCCGGAATAAGTATGAGTAACGGTTGCCACTCCGTAGAACCAGTTTTCCGTACTATTTACTGCGGTGACATTTACATTCATTGGAGCCTGTGCAGAATCTCCGAAAAAGAAATTTCCTGTAAATACAGGAACACCACCAACCAGCGGGGTTGTGTTCCATGCAAAACTTCTGCGCCATGCCTGTGTAATATAAAAGGTAACTGTATTACCTGATCCCCGGGTCCAGGTAACATTTCCATAACGAAAGTGAGTGGCATTTGATTCTTCAGCAAAAAGAAATACGCAAACCCAAAACGCAAAAAGCATTTTAATTAAGCTACCGGAAAACATGTTTCCCGCAGAGAAGGATTTACAGGCAGTGGGTGCCATTGTATGGGTTGTTTTAAACAAATGTAATGTTTACGTATCAATTAAGATAACATACAAAGAGGGCTATGTCAATAGCCCGGTTCCTTTATACTATTTCACTATCACCTTCCCGAAACTATTATTTTTCAGATTACCTACCTCCATCATGTAACAACCCGGTTGGATAGAACCTGTAAGGTCCACTTGCTGCCCCGAATAAAAAGCAGACTGCCACACGAGCTTTCCTTCGATTGAATATATACTGAAATTCATTTGTTCCTGCTGGCAGTTATCGGCCATGATTGTAAAACGCCCTTCCGTTGGATTGGGATAGAGCCATATTCTGCAGCCACTATCCTGTATTTGCCAAATGCCTGAAGCGGGGTCTGCAGCAACGGGAGCAGCCTGAACATCGGCATGTAAGGGTGCCGCAAGGTTGAGCAGCGTGGCGGTAATAGCTTTGGTTACATTACCCATAAAGTTGTAATTAAGGGTGTTGCCTACATCGGCAGGGCCATGATAATTAGGGTTTCGGGTTTCAGCGCCATCGGAGACATGAAGCGCCACATAACCCGAATCCCAAAAGGCAGCGTGGTCACTTCTGCGTGAATCGGGAATAAACTCACCATTACCGGGTATTTGAATAGAGCCAACCAACAAGCCGGGAACATATTGCGCAGCCATACTTTCGAACAGTGTAAGGAGACCTACGGAGCTATCGTTTGCAGAACTGATAATAAAGTTTGCCCGAAAGCTGTCGGCCATGAGGCGGGAATAGAGCGCGGGGAAAATAAGATCGAAACCGGCAGGAATGGTTTGAGAATAAGGTACTGTG
>JAZKEP010000204.1:0-18432 GCA_040387015.1 Bacteroidota bacterium | reverse complement strand
CAGCCCCTTACTACTGCTTAGCTTACGAACCTCCGAGTCATCTCTATAACACTTCACATTCTTAATAGGCGCATTCGAAACAGAGTTCAGTACCAGCAGCTTAAGCACGGTCTTAAAACTTCCAGGGTCAACAATCACCCTACTTTCTCGGTAATGCAGATAAAAAGAAACATTACCGTTATGCTTCAAACTCACAGCAACTTTATCCATTCGGTTATGCAACACAGCGTCCGCCTCCTCAAACTCAGTATACATCAACTGCCGCAGCGCTTTCCTCTGGCTTCGGCTCCCTCTCGGCTTCGGAGATATATTCACATAAGCAGTTATAGATTCTTCAAATACAGAAAGCTCCAAAGGAGTAATTCCGTAACCACCCAATGCCGCCACGTTCGTAAGGGCGGTCTTATAAATATTATTGCAAATAGCCACCACCTCCTCATCCATCGCCCTTATTATATCCGAATCAGTTATCCGCATAGCCTCCATCATCACCTCATCACCAATACTCGAACCATATGCAAACACCAAACCCGCAATCTCCGAGCCTTTCTGTGCCAGTTTCTTCTTCCCGCTCCTCTTCGAAATCTTCAGGCCTCCTGTTTGCTTTTTAAAATGGGTGGCTTTGGCATCTATCGAAACCACCTTCGCTTTAAATAACTGATAAGCTGATTCAAACCCTGCCAATAAGCTAACTATCGCTACGTTATCCTCGCAAAGTGCCATCACGGAGTGATACATCTTCAACCTTGCCTGCTTTCTTGCTTCCATAAAAATACTTCTTGGTTAAGTATCCCGTGGGTTCTATAAATTCTTGCGTTTTATCTTTCATATCAACGCATGTTTCGCTTCAAAATCATATTTTATCATACTTATTTCACAATTTTTTTTCATTCTCACACCACATTTGCGTTCAGTCATCCAATAACTGCTCCCAATCATCCAACATTTACTTCCATTCATCGCATATTAGCGGTTAATCATCCATTATTTTACCCTAATCATCCAATACTTATTTCAAATCATCGAATTTTTACATTCAATCATCAAACATTTACATTAAATCATCTTATTGTTCCGGTAAATCATCAAACATTTACAGCTGCTCATCACACATTAGCAGTCAGTCATACTACATTTACATCAAGGCGAAGAGAATTCAGGAGCCTATAGCCTTAATACCGGGTAGTTCTTTTCCTTCAAAATACTCGAGCATCGCACCGCCACCGGTGCTTACATAACTCACCTTATCAGCAAGCTTAAATTTATGAACCGCAGCCACACTGTCACCACCACCTACTAAACTAAAAGCGCCCTCAGCGGTTGCTTGTACCACTGCTTCAGCAATCGCTGTTGTACCATTCTGAAACTTCTCCATTTCAAACACACCCATCGGTCCGTTCCATAAAATTGTTTTGGAAGAAAGGATTACTTGCGTAAAATCGTAGATAGCATTGTTGGCAATATCCAGCCCCATCCATCCGTCAGCAATTTCACCGCTGTTAGCAGTAGCAGTATTTGCATTCGCATCAAACTTATCGGCAATCACGCTATCAACAGGCAGTAGAAGATTCACATTCTTTGCCTTTGCTTTTTCAATCAGTTGCAAGGCTAGCTCAAGTTTCTCCTCTTCCACTAAACTGTTTCCAATCTTTCCGCCCTGTGCTTTAAAGAAAGTATAAGCCATTCCACCACCAATCAAAATGTTGTTGGCCTTCTCCAACAGATTCTCAATAATCAAAATCTTATCACTCACTTTTGCCCCTCCCAGAATGGCGGTAAAGGGTTTCTCTCCGCTCTTCAAAACCTTTTCAGCGCTCGCTACCTCATTAGCCATCAGGTAACCGAACATTTTATTCTCTGCAGAAAAGTAATTCGCCACAATAGTAGTAGAAGCATGGGCGCGGTGCGCTGTTCCAAATGCATCATTCACATACACATCGCCATGATTCGATAGCTTCTCAGCAAAACCCGCATCACCCTTTTCTTCTTCTTTATAGAACCGCAGATTTTCTAACAACAAAACTTCACCTGGCTTTAAAGAAGATGAGGCAGCAAAGGCTTCATCGCCCACACAATCCGAAACAAACTTCACTTCCACACCCAGCAACTCCGAAGTCCTCTTCACAGTATGTTTCAAAGTATGCTTTGCAAAATCAACGGTCCCGTCCTCCTTTAGTTTCTTCAATGGTCTTCCCAGATGGCTCATTAGCACCACGCTTCCGCCATCTTTCAATATTTTTTGAATAGTGGGCACGGCCCCACGTATGCGGCTGTCATCGGTAATGTTGTATTGTTTATCAAGAGGAACGTTAAAATCAACGCGAACCAGCGCGCATTTTCCGGCAAAGTTGATGTTCTCTACTGTTTTCAAGCCCATGGTTAATTTTTTGTGCTGCGAAAATACTTTTTCAGACAAATTCTGCTTGGGTATAGTATATTTACTAATAATTAAACTAATTATTGTAGTATGTCGAAAGTAGATCAAAGAGGAAAGAGAATAAACCAGAACAACATCACAGAGGCAAACCTCAAACCGACTAAGTTATTTGTAGATATGAATTCATTCTTCCCAAGTTGCGAGCAACAAGTGAATTATTGGTTGAGAGGAAGACCTGTGGGTATTTGTGTTTATACGGGTCAGCATGGTTCGGTCATTGCTCTTTCTAAAGAAGCCAAGGCCAAAGGAATAAAAGCCGACCGCCTTTCGGAAGTAATAAAGTATCATCCTGAGTTCGTTCCTCTTGAAACCAATCCGAATCGTTACCGCGAGTTTCACAAGCGCCTGATCAAAGTGTTACGCAGTTTTTCCGATGACGTTATCCCTTATAGTATTGATGAAGCAGTAGTCAACTTTTCATCCTATCAGTTGGTGTATAAAGACATGGAAAGTCTGGCAAACGACATCAAGCAGAAAATTAAAGAAGATGTGGGTGATTACTTCACCTGCTCCATTGGAATTGCTCCTAATGAGTTCCTGGCAAAGCTTGGAACCGAGCTGAAAAAGCCCAATGGGTTAGTGATGATTACCCCCGAGACCATTGATGATGTTCTCTCTTCTCTTTCACTCACTGATTTGCCGGGCATTTCAAAATATGGCGCTGCGTTTAGTAATGGGAGGAATCTCATCTCCCTTACAGCTGCGTCATGAATCTCGCGAAAAGATAAAACGTGCCTGTAAGAGTATTGTTGGAGATTTTTGGCATTACCGCCTCAATTTTATGGAGGTAGATTTAAGACTTGACAAGCAGTACAAAACTATGCAGGCTATGCGGCAGATTTCAGCCGGGCAGCGTGCTTCCATCGAAACCCTGAATGATATCTTGTATGCATTGTGCCTGCAATTAGAGAGGCGGATGATGACTCAGGGTGTTTTTTGCCACTCTATTGGTTTTTCCTGTAGCTATAAAAGCGGGTTTGATTGGAGCGATCATATCCATACCGATTTACCGATACAGGGAGGAATTGATTTAAGGGAAATAATTATTGGAAGGATGAACCGGTTTGAAGAAAGCCTGAACGGAGAAAGGGTGATGAACAACGATGTGGGAAGAATGAGCATATGGGTGGCCGGCTTTGTGCAGAGTGGTTTGCAGCAGTATTCTATGTTTGAAAGTACATTTCGTAAAGACAAGCTTCGTAAATCTGTCTATAACATCCGTGATAAATTTGGTTTCGAAAAGGTTCAGACAGCTGCAGAGTTGCTGGATAAACCGGTAATGAAAGATGTTATTGGCTTTGGCTCTATTAAAGACTTGAGTTCAAAAATTTATGAAATACCTGTTGAAGAATAGTTGCTCAACTCTTTTCTCATTCCGAAAAAATTCTACATTTGCGCTCCGTTTTAGACATGCCGCGTTCGTATAACGGTTAGTACGCCTCCCTTTCACGGAGGTAATAGGGGTTCGATTCCCCTACGCGGTACCAAAATCTGAAACCCCTGCAACCCAAAATTTGCGGGGTTTTTTTATTCTGAGAAGAAGCGGGATTAAAATTGTTTTTATATTTCTCGTCTTATGAGCTCTGGCAGCCTGCTAAACTAGCCTATTACCTGTCCTTAAGAACGGTTCGCTTTTTTGATTTGAATAGTGCGCAATTAATTTTAGCCCCTCATGAAAAACCTTTCCGCCAATCTTTCACAACCCGTTTTCAAAATCATTTCTGATGCCGCTCAGGAACTGAATTTTGAAACCTATGTAGTGGGTGGATATGTGCGCGACTTGCTACTCAACAGAGATTGCAAGGACATAGATTTTGTTTGCGTAGGAAGCGGAATTGAGCTGGCACAGAAAGCAGCGGAAAAGATAGGTGGAAATCTTCACGTAAGCTATTTCAAAAACTTCGGTACGGCTCATTTTAAATGGAATGATTTGGATTTGGAATTTGTAGGAGCGCGCAAGGAAAGCTACGATCGCAGCTCCCGTAAACCCATTGTTGAAGACGGTACTTTAGAAGATGACCAAAACCGCAGGGACTTTACCATCAATGCAATGGCAATTTCCCTCAACAAAGATTCATTCGGGAACCTGGTTGATCCTTTCAATGGGGTTCAGGATTTAGAAAATAAACTTATCCGCACTCCGCTCAACCCCGATATTACTTTCAGCGATGATCCTTTGCGCATGATGCGCGCTATTCGCTTTGCCACCCAACTTAACTTTCAGATTCTTCCCGAAACCTTTGAGACTATCAAAAGAAATAAAGACCGCATCAAAATTATTTCGCAGGAAAGAATAAGCGATGAACTGAACAAAATCATTCTTGCACTTAAGCCGAGCATCGGCTTTATTCTGTTGGAAGAATGTGGACTGCTTGAAATTATTTTCCCTGAGTTTCAGAAACTGAAAGGAGTAGAAAACTACGAAGGTAAGGGTCACAAAGACAATTTTTTCCACACACTTCAGGTTTTGGATAACATTACGAAGACTACCAACGATTTGTGGTTGCGCTGGGCAGCTGTGTTACACGACATCGCAAAGCCACCAACCAAAAAATTTGTAGAAGGAACAGGCTGGACTTTCCACGGACACGAAGTGCTTGGCAGTAAATGGGTGCCTAAGATTTTCGGCAGGATGAAACTGCCGATGGGCAACGAAATGAAATTCGTTCGCAAAATGGTTTATCTGCATCTGAGGCCTATTGCGCTTACCAAAGAAGAAATTACAGATTCTGCACTGCGCAGATTATTATTTGAAGCAGGTGACGACATCGAAAACCTGCTTATGCTGTGTGAGGCAGATATCACTTCCAAAAATCGCGAGAAAGTGAAGCGTTACCTCGCAAGGTTTGAAGTAGTTCGTGAAAAACTGAAAGAAGTCGAAGAGAAAGACCAAGTACGAAACTTTCAGCCGCCAATAACAGGTGAACTCATTATGGAAACCTTTGGTATAAAGCCGGGAAGGGAAATCGGCATCATCAAAGAAGAAATTAAAGAAGCCATCCTCGAAGGCAAAATCAGGAATGATTATGAAGAGGCATTTCAAATGATGCTGGAGTTGGGGGAAAAATTAGGATTGAAAAGAGTTTGACAATGAATTCAAATCCGAAATCTCTCATTGTTATCTGCGGTCCCACCGCCATCGGCAAAACCTCATTAGGTATTGAGTTGGCTAAGCATTACGATACCGAAATCATCTCTGCTGATTCCAGACAGTTCTACAAAGAGATGAACATCGGCACTTCGAAACCTACCGAAGAACAACTCAACGAAGTCCCTCATCACTTCATTAACAACATTTCCATTCATGTCAAGAACTACAGTGCAGGCAAATACGAGTTTGAAGTGCTGGACTTCCTAAAAAAGTATTTTAAGCAGAAAGACATTGCGGTGATGGTTGGCGGTTCGGGCTTGTTCATCAATGCGGTTTGCAGTGGCTTCGACAAGTTTGAGAAAGAAGACGACAGTCAACTTTATGTTACCCGCAAATTCCTCAACGAAAAAAATCTTGATTGGCTGCAAGCGGATGTGGAACGCTTAGATCCTGAGTATTATGCCGAGGTGGACAGGAAGAATCCTGTTCGCCTAAAACGTGCGCTTGAAATAATTTACACTACCGGAAAAAAATATTCCGAGCAGCGCATCGGCAAAAAGATAGAGCGACCGTTCAATATCATTAAAGTTGGTTTGAGTTTGCCGCGTGAAGTGCTCAATGAAAGAATCAACCATCGCGTTGACGAAATGATGGAAGTAGGATTGCTCGAAGAAGTAAAACAACTCTACCTGCACAAAAAGCTTCATACCCTCAACACAGTCGGCTATACCGAGCTTTTCGATTTCATAGAAGACAAAATTACTCTTGATGACGCTGTTGCACTCATCAAACAAAACACCCGCAACTACGCGAAGCGACAAATGACCTGGTTTAAAAAAGATAACGGCATTCAATGGTTTCAGCCAGAACAGAAAGAAGAAATATTCCGCTACATCGAATCAGCAGTTTAAGCAGCTTACTTCGGGTTTCTGATTTTTAGTTTTTGCATTTGTTTCGTATTTAGTGTTTCGTATTTTTTCATGAAGGCTGCCCTTTCCAAATATCTTTCGATACCCCGTACCATCATTTACCTAATGATGGCCGATGTGGCCTTGCAACTCATTAACTCTGCCTTTACTATGCTGCTCAACTATATGATGCTTGAGCATGGCTTTAAAGATTTCCAGATTGCGAGTATGATAGGCAACCGCTACCTTACTGTGTTGCTCTGTTCGATTCCTTTGGCGCTCTTCGTCAAAGGCAAAAAACTAAAACCCTTCATGCTGGCGGGAGCGATCTCTTCACCGTTGGTGGCGTTGCTTCTAATCTTCGGTATTCATTCACAGAACACCGAGCTTATCCGCTTGCTGATGTCGGCTTGGGGAATTTGCTTTTCGTTGCTCCAGATTTTAGTGTTACCCTACATTCTTCTCAATGGCGATAACGACCATCAAACCGAATCGTTCGCATTATTCTTTTCTGCTGGTAACCTTACCACCATTTTCGTGGGAACGTTCAGCTTTCTTCTTCCGCAAATTCATTCCTTCTTCAATACTGAAGTCCTTCTCATCATCTACTCCCTCATTGGTTTCGGAGGAGCCTGGTTCATTTACAAACTTCCCGATGCAGAAAACACAGGAACAAAAATTCCATTCACCAGCATTCATTCCGACTACGACTGGAACTTAATTCTACAGGCTACTGTTCCCACTTTTCTTATTGCGCTCGGTGCTGGTTTCATCATTCCCGTTATCAATCTTTTCTTTCACGATGTCCACGGCATGCAGGCGCCTGCCTTCTCCCTCATGAACTCCATCACCTTCACCCTGGTGGTCTTCTCCGCGCTGCTAATCCCTGAAATTAAGCGAAGGTTTGGATACCAAATAGCTATTACCCTAGTGCAGTCGCTCTCCATTGTTTTTCTTTTTGTAATGGCAACCACTGAATGGTATAATCACACAACTTGGGGCATTGTCATTGCCGTTATCACCTTCACCTTCCGACAGCCGCTTATGAACATGGCGGGGCCTATAACCGGAGAACTAACCATGAGCTATGTGGGCGAACGCAACCGTGAAATGATTTCCGCCATCAATGCCTCTATCTGGAGTGGATGCTGGTTTGTGAGCGCTAAAATATTTTCGGTGCTGCGCGAAGCCAAGGTGGCTTACAGCAACATCATCTTTATTACCGTAGTGCTATATATAATCGGAGTGGTGTGGTATTATTGGCTGATTAAGAAGCATGAAAAGAAGAATTCTCAAGTAATCGAATAAGCAGTTTAATTAGCTTTCGTTCCTGTAGAGCCAGGAAATGCCTTGTATTCCTTTCTCCTTGCAGCCTCAATTTGTTCTTTTCTTCCTTCTTTCATTAAAGGACGAATCAATCCAAGTTGGGTAAGCAGTTTTCCTTCTTCGGCAAATCCCCAATGTTCTTCAACCTTTCCATTTTTAAAACGGGTAATGTCTACCCCATTTATTTCCATTTTTTTGTTGGTTGGTTTTTGTCCGTAGATTGAACCTGTGTTGGTGCCGGTGGTAGTTATATGGGCCGTCAGTAAATCGCCTTCTGCCATCATAAAGTTAACCTTCACATGCATATCGGGGAAAGCCCTGAAATATTCTTTGAATGCTTTCTTCACGCCTTTAAGGTCACTGTCGAAATGTGTATCATATTGGTGCTCGAGGTAGTTGGGAGAACAAAATTTATCTAGCGCATCTACATTCTGAACATTTATTACCTCTTCGTAGAAGCGTAAAGCAATTTCTCTGTTACGAACTTCTTCAGCCGATGGTTTATAAACTTCTTTTTCAATAACTGTTTCGACTGGTTTTTCTATGATCTTTTCAATTGTCCTTTCCACAGGCTTTTCGGCCTGGGTGTTGCAGCCAACTAGTATTATTGCTATAACAATCAGGTGAATTATCTTTTCCATGTAATTTTTTTTAAAAGAGAATGGCAGATATTATGCCGTTTTTGAAGAATTTTAGGAAATTTTCTGCAGGTTTATTCCTGCAACATACTAAAGCAAATGAAGCAACCTAAACGGATGCCTCTCATTACTCTTGCAGTACCATCTTCACACTCTTGTTCTTAAGTTTCAGGCCCTTTACTTTGTGTAGCATGTCTGAAACTTTATTGCGCTTGACTGCTACGTAAGCAATATAGTCCTGCACTTCTATCAGACCCAGCTCCTCTTTCAGCAGTCCTCCTTTTTGAATGAGGAAGCCAACAATGTCAATTTTGTTGACTTTATCTTTTTTACCTGCCGAGATGTAAATGGTAGCCCAGTCTGCGGGCGGAGGAAAGGAGTAGTTAGTAGGCAGCTCCACATCGGGCGCGGGGTGTTTAATAAAAGGAGGAATGGTTTCTTCTTCACTTAAAATTAAATAGGCTGTTCCCTCGGCATGCATGCGTGCAGTGCGGCCATTGCGGTGGGTGTAGGTTTCGAGTGTGTGCGGCAATTGATAATGAATTACGTGCTTAATAGCAGGAATATCCAAGCCCCGCGAAGCAAGGTCCGTGGTAATGAGTATGCGGTTGCTGCCATTGCGAAACTTTACCAGCGCAAGTTGCCGCTCATCCTGTTCAAGTTTGCCGTGATATACATCGTGAATAACCCCGCAATGGTGCAATATTGCGCTTATACGGTCCACAGCATCGCGGTGGTTGCAGAATACCAGCGCGGTTTCGTTTCCGATTTTTGCGAGCAGTGCCATTAGTGCTTTCAGTTTATCTTTTTCAAAAGCGCGCACGGTCTTTAACGCAAGATGCGGAGTAACATGTCCTTTCAGAAAGCTAATTTCAATGGGCTGCGAGAGCCCTGCAAAAGCCGGAATGTCAACACCTTTCGTGGCAGAGGTGAGCATACGTCTGGTAAGATTGGGAAGATGGTTAATGATATACTCCATCTCTTTTTGAAACCCGAACTCCAATGATTTATCAAACTCATCCAGCACCAAAGTCTTCACCGTGTTAGTATCGAAAGTTTCCCGCTCAATATGGTACATGATTCTGCCAGGTGTACCTACCAGCACCGCAGGCGGATGCAGGAAATTATTGCGCTCCACTTTAGTATCGTGGCCTCCGTAGCAGCAATTGATTTTAAAGCCTGTGCTCATCAGCTTAAACACCTGCTCTATCTGCATTGCCAGTTCGCGACTTGGCACCAATATCAATGCCTGCACTCCGGTTACTTCCGGTTTCAGGTAAGAGAGTATCGGTAATAAGAACGCGAGTGTTTTTCCCGAGCCTGTTGGCGACAACAGCACAATCTCTTTATTGGTTTTACATGATTCTAAAACCGCTTGCTGCATTTCGTTGAGCGATTGTATTTTAAGGTTGGTGAGTATTTTCTTTATCATAATGAAAAGGCGAAGGTAAACTTAAATGAGTGGTGCAGCGAAGCAGGGTCTCCTATAATTAACTTCTTCCGTAACTATTCCATTTGTCTCCCTATGAGGGATATTCGGAGGGAGGAAATCAAAGAATCATAATTTCCAAATAAGTTAATAGCAATAAACGGGATTGTATTCTTTATCCCACACTCACAATCATGTAGTAGATAATTGTTGCTGCATAAATTCTTCACACAGGCGTTTTGTTTTTGTTATTCGTGTTACAAAACAACACAAGGCTTCTCGGCCTCACACAAAAACAAAAAGTTATGGAACCACTTTTTCAATTCGATTTACCAAAAGATCAGTCATCAATTATTAAAGTATTCGGAGTAGGCGGTGGTGGAAGCAACGCGGTTAACCATATGTTCGATCAGGGCATTGTGGGTGTAAACTTTGTGGTGCTCAACACCGATGCACAGGCACTTGACATGAGCCGCATACCTAACAAAATTCAACTAGGCCCCGAACTTACACAAGGTCTTGGTGCCGGTGCAAATCCTGCGGTAGGAGAGAAGAGCGCTGAAGAGTCGGTGATAGCAATTAAGGAACTGCTTTCGAAAAATACCAAGATGGTTTTTATTACTGCCGGCATGGGGGGTGGAACAGGAACCGGTGCAGCGCCAGTAGTAGCTCGCATTGCCCGTGAAATGGGAGTGCTTACGGTAGGTATTGTAACCACACCTTTTTGGTTTGAAGGAAAATCGCGCTACGGACATGCTATTGAAGGCATCGAAAAATTACGCGAGAATGTTGATACGCTTCTTATCATCAACAACGATAAAATACGTGAGATGTATGGTAACCTTAAACGCAGCGAGGCGTTTGGACATGCCAATAATATATTGACAACTGCTGCTAAAGCAATTTCTGAAATCATTACAGTGCCGGGCGAAATCAACGTTGACTTTGCCGATGTGCAAACGGTAATGAAGAACGGAGGCTCGGCTATCATGGGTTGCGCTACTGCCGAAGGCGAAGACCGCGCAATACGTGCTGCACAAGGTGCACTGAATTCTCCGTTGTTGAACGACAATGAAATTCGCGGTGCGAAGAAAGTGTTGGTGAATATTACCACCGGAACCTTACAGGTTACCATGGATGAGATTGGTGAGATTATGGAATACATTCAGGAAGCAGCAGGAAGTACCGATATTATTTTGGGTGCCTGCGATGATCCTTCTTTGGGCGATAAACTTTCTGTAACGCTGATTGCTACCGGATTTGAAGTAGGCAAAAAGACACAGCCGTTTAAAGAGCAGAAAGTAGTTAAGGTATATGAGTTGAATGATAAACTGGAAGAAGTTGCAGCACCTGCAGCACCAGTTGCTGCTGTGGTTGAAGAACTACCAGCTGTTCAAGAGTTGATTCTCACTCCGTTGATTGATTCAAAAAGAGAAACCCCTGTTATTCCGCTGAACCCGCTGCCGCAAACAGACTTACGTCCCGCTGCAGAACTGGTTATAGAAGAAGAACCGTTTGACCTTTTCGCTTCAGCGCAGGAATTAGTTGATGCTGAACAGGAAGGATTAACCTTCGAATTTGAAGTAACTCGCCAGGAGCAATTACTCTCTGAAGAAATAGTTTTAGAAGGAGCGCTTGAGCTGGAAGAAGAAAACCTGGAGTTGGCAGAAGAACCTGCAGCACTGATTGAAGGGCCATTGGCCTTAGTGGAAGAAACACTTCTGTTGGAGGAGGAAGTGGTGTTGAAAGAAGAAGTTCTTGAAACTCCTTTGCTGGAATCTAAGGTGGAAGAGTTTGTTACCTACACCAAGAGAACTTTAGGAAGCGAAGAGACTTCCGGAGGTAATGATTTGAATAAGCAACTTGAAGACAGAAAAAAAGTATTGGCAGGTTTAAGCTATCGTTTCGGAAGCAAACAGAATGTGAGTGAAATGGAAAACGAGCCTGCTTATAAAAGAAAGGGAATGGAGTTGAATGGCGATACCAGCTACTCTACTCAAACAGAACAGTCTCGCTACAGCCTAAGCAACGATCCTTACGATCGTCCTGAAATAAAAAAGAACAATTCATTCCTACATGATAATGTAGATTAAAATAAAGTTCCGCATAGCGGAATCATCTCTCTCTCCTTTGTTAGTGTGTCCATAAAAATTCCCGAGCATCCCCGCTCGGGATTTTTAATTTAACCCCAACTAACCTTCTATAGGGAAGGAATAAATGTTTTTCATGATAATTTGTGTAATTCGTGTTTATGAAAATTGAATTTGCAACTACCGATGAACAACTGCTTACATGCAGAAAAGCAATACTAGAATTGCGTCCCCATATCACTTCAGTAGAATATTTAGATAAGGCAAAACTGCTTTTAAGCGAAGGAGCTAAAATGATTTACATAGATGAGGGAGCAGATGCTCCTGCCATTTCTGTTTTTCGTATCAATTATTATTTCTATCGAGGTAAGAATTTATACATCGATGATTTGGGGACTTTAACAGAACATCGGGGTAAGGGATATGCCGGTACACTTTTAGATTACACTATTGGCTATGCCAAGGATAACCATTGTGAGAATGTTCACCTCGATTCGGGTTATCATAAAGAGCGGTACGATGCACACCGTCTTTATCTCAACAAAGGATTTTATTTAGCCAGTCATCACTTTACGCTGGACCTGAAGAAGTAATCTTCATTCAAGAAAGTTAAGGATTTCATCAATTACTTTCTTGCTCCTGATGATAGTATTATGACCTGTGCCTTTTGCATTCATGCTTTTTATTTCAGGGCGCACCGCAAGGAAATGCTTTATATCCTTTAAGGATACCACTTCATCATCTTCATCGTAAATGAGCATGATTTTATCAGCTTTGATTTTCTCTTTCCGTTTAACCAGGTTCATTCGCTCAATGGGTGTGTTGAACTCTTCCTCCATTCCTTTAAAGAAAAGCTTCTGCATTTTAGCAGGCACTTTCAGCATTTCGAATACCTGTTCAAAAAACCTTCCCGATGAAATAGGAATAGCAATCATTACCAAACGGTTCACGATGATGTCATATTCCATCAGGAGGTAAGCGCTGGCGCCCCCACCCATCGAATGTCCCACAATGGCGTAAGGAGTGCCAATCTTTTCAATCAACTCCGCCATTGCTTCTTTAAAATGAAGCAGGTTGCTGGTCTCCCCTTCCGAGCCGCCATGAGCAGGTCCGTCAATAGCAATAACACGGTAACCGTTCTCCACCAGAGCGGGAATCATCTTATAGAAATCCATTGCCATAGCATCCCAGCCGTGAACGAGTAACACGGTACGGTGACTGCTACCCCACACATAGTATTTCATTTCTACTTTCTTCTTTGGATTGCGAAACTCATTCACTTTCACCGTGTGCTTTTGAGCTTTCTTCATCAGGGTTTTGTGCGGAGGACGTAGTATACGCTTTTGAGGAGCGAAGACAAGACGCACCAGAATGTCAATGGCGGTAGCGGGCGCAATGTTGCCGGCAACTGAGAAAAAGCGCTGCATCCATTTTACTTTAGCGGGAAGTGATTCCTTTTTATTATCCATAACCAATTTGAATTCAGTTGTGCAATTGTATTTTCACACCGAAGAAATGAAAACTTTCAGCACTGTCATAGCGAATGATATTCTTACAACTAAGAAGTTCTTAGACGAAGGCGAAACCGTTGGCATTCCTACCGAGACTGTTTACGGCCTTGCTGCGAATGCTTTAGATGAAAATGCAATATTGAAAATCTTCACGGCAAAGAACCGCCCGCACTTTGATCCTTTGATTGTACATGTGCACAGTGCTAAAGAAATTGAGAAGTATGTTCACAGGATTCCGCACCGCGCTAAAGATTTGATAAAAGCATTTATGCCGGGAGCTCTTACTTTGCTGCTAAAGAAGAATGAAGTTATTCCCGACTTAGTTACCTCTGGCTCAGATATGGTTGCTATTCGCATACCTGCGCACCCCATGGCTTTAAAACTCCTGAAGCAGCTTGATTTTCCTCTTGCTGCGCCCAGTGCTAACCCTTTTGGTTATATCAGTCCGACTACAGCGCAGCACGTGTATGATCAGTTGCAGGGAAAGATTCCTTACATACTCGATGGCGGGCCAACCAGCGTAGGAGTGGAGTCAACCATTATAGGCTTTGATGGCGAAGAGGTGATTGTTTATCGCTTGGGAGGAATTCCGGTGGAAGAGATAGAAGATGTGATTGAAGCTAAAGTTAGAATGGAGTTGAATGCTTCTTCCAATCCTGCGGCACCGGGAAGTTTGAAGAGTCATTATGCACCGGGGAAGAATTTGAGAATTCGAGAATTCGAGAATGTGAGAATGGAAATACAAAATGCAAAGACAGGGGTGATTGCTTTTGATAAGTATGTGGAAGGGATTGAAAGAAAGAATCAAATACTATTATCTGAAAAGGGAGATTTGGAAGAAGCAGCTAAGAATCTTTTTGCTGCCATGCGCAAGTTAGATGCAAGTGATGTGGATGAAATAATTGCCATTAAGTTTCCCGATAAGGGTTTAGGCAGAGCTATCAATGACAGGTTAAAGCGCGCCAGTGCTTAGCTTTTAAACTCCATCATCCTCGCTACATACTTTCCTATTACATCAAATTCAAGATTTACCAAAGAGCCTTTTGTGATATGCTTGATGTTGGTGTTATCGAACGTGTAAGGAATGATTGCAACCGAAAACAAATTGTCTTTTGCATTGAATGCAGTCAAAGAAATTCCGTTGATGCAGATGGATCCTTTTTCTACAACAAGATTATATTTTGAAGGATTGTATTGAAAGGTATAAAGCCAGCTTCCGCCTTCCTCCTTCACCGCGATGCATTCACCTGTTTGGTCAACATGGCCCTGAACAATGTGGCCATCTAAACGGTCACCAATTTTCATACATCGTTCCAGGTTTACTTCATCGCCAACATTCAATGAACCGAGATTAGTTTTCTTCAGTGTTTCATCAATGGCTGTAACGCGATAAGTATCTGCGCTTACTTCTACCACAGTTAAACAAATACCATTGTGCGAAACACTCTGATCGATTTTTAATTCAGAAGAAATGGGAGATTGAATAGTGATATGAAGATTGGTTTCTTCTTTTCTTAACTCAATTACTTTTCCTGTTGTTTCAATAATGCCTGTGAACATTTACTTCCCTCTTATCAAATGAATAAACCCTCCGCCTTTCTTCTTTCCGCTTAACGGTTGCTGAACCAGGCCGCTTTGACGTTGCTCAAAGTAATAGCCGGCATACAGGTAAACTCCATCGTTCAGTTCTTTGCCGTTTTGGTCTCTGCCATCCCAATTTATTTCAGGGTCTTCAGTTTCAAAAACCTTAACGCCCCAGCGATTGAATATTTTCATTTCAATTTTGGGAACAAAGCGATGCGGACGGAACGGATGAAACAAATCATTCTGCCCGTCATTATTGGGAGTAAAAGTGTTAGGCAACACATAATACGGACAGTTATCAATACAGAAGATATTACTGTAACGGCTTTCGTTGCCTATACGGTCAACGGCTGTGATGGCATAGCAACCTGCCAGGCTTTCGATTAAAACGTGCTGATAGGTTGTATCGTCTTTCGAATCCGTGCTGTCGAGGAAAGCAAGGTTACTCGAATCGCTTCCGTAATAAATGTTGTAATGATTGATATCAATGGAACACGAGTCATCCTGAATAGCCCAACTTAAGTAATTGATATACTCGGTTACATCCCATGGCTGACCCATGAATTGTTCGCAATCGTTTCGCGCATAAAGGATAGGCGGACAAGGCGCTGTGGTATCAATAGGAATCCCGCAATCGCGCTGCGACTTATTAATAAGCGGGCTTGGTAATATGTTCAGCGAGTAATGACCGTAAGCCTGCACGTAATAGCAGTACGTTGAATCATTGATTAAGCCCACATCGCTATAGCTGTGCGTATAAACGGTATCAATAGCTTCGTAAACTGAAGTGAGTGTGTTGAGTTTGTAAATGGCAAAACTGTCGTTTGTCCACGGAACATTTTCGGTCCAGCTTAAGAAGAGTGATTGATCACTTGGAAGCACATTCAGATAAACCGATGAAGCCGCTGCGGTGGCACCCACTGTATCGCCATTGGAATAGAAAAGAATTTTGTAGCTCCACGATAAGTCGGTGGTATTAATTCCGGTATCGTCAAAAGTAGTGTCTGCCAAGGCCGAGAAAGAAGCAGCATTGGGAGTGGAGTGAATGAGCACCGGGTTAGCAAAAGCATTTCCGCTGCTGCGATATAAATCGAAACGATAAGGTGGTGGAAACTGAATGGTATCGAGGTTAGGTGCACCTGCCAGCGGTTTGCTCCATCGCACAAATATCTTTCCGTTGGTTACATCGGTTTCCTGCACATCTACATTTAAAATTACCGGCACATCAATAGGCATGTAAACACATACTTCATCCGATGGAACACTTTCATTTGCATCAAACTGGAAAAGACCGTTTGGCGACAGGGTTGAAAAATGAGCTACGATGCGGTAGCTGTATTGCTGACCCACTACTGTTGTGTTATCCGTGAAAGTATAAGTAGAAATATTGGTGGTGGTAAGTTTGGTATAGCCTCTTCCTGCCAATCCTGTTTCGCAGTAATCAGGAACAAAAGAATCGCAGCCTAACTTGCGCCATACCGAAAACCCTCTGAAATCGGGCGATGAAGAACAGGGATAAGGATTATCCCAGTTAAGCGTAACACTTTGGCGCGTGGCGGTGCCGGTAAGGTTAAGTGGTGGCGGAGCAATGACATGAATCTGCCAGGTTTCCAAATCAACTAAAGGTGCCGATTCAGGAGGGTTGCCCGGCATTACATAACTATCGGCTGCCCTGAACACTACAACGTAATCCTGCTTTTGAATATGGCTGCAGTCGGTGTTCCAATTGAAAAGCCCCGACACAGGATTGCCCGGAGGTGTAGGGTTGAAGGTTGCCGGAGAACTTGCCGCGCGGAACGGGCCGCCATCGGCTGAAAGCGTAACCGTTTGAGTTGCCTGCGGGTCTCTTGCTGTAACAGATATTCGAAGGGCATCGCCCGCGCGTACACAGGTATCCCTTACTTCGGATAGTTGAGGCGGATCGTTCGGCACACACAATACAATTATCTGCATATCGCGTATCAAAGTGCCTATACATACGCCACCCCGGTATTCACGAATAAGAATAGCGATGTTGAAGGTTCCTATCTGACACGGAGTTCCCCAAATCAATTCGCCCGTATATTTATTGATAGTGAGGGTGGAGCCCGGTTGTCCGTTAGCACGGCAAAACTGGTCGGGATAGGCATACTGCGGAACTACGATTCCTTCACCCTGCAAACAAACTATCAAACTAAAATCAAGACTATCGCCATCTAAATCAATGGCCAGGGGGTTATGAAAAAAGGTATCGTTGCAGTTGGCATAATCAATTGGTGGATACAAAAGCTCGGGGGAATTATTGAGCCCGATGTTGGCAAGGTCGGTGGGGTACTTCAACGTATCTTCTACATAAAAAGGAACATTCACCGATTGCCCGTTATCTATATTAGTAATACCGTCAATGCGATTGTTATCGAAGAAAGAAACAAGGAAATAACCTTTAGGCGGAGCACCGGGATAGGTGTGAGTGCCTTTGTATTCGTTCTTTTTAATACTGGGAGAGTTGGTGATAACTACTCCACCATTACAGCCGCTTCCGTTAGGATTGCCATTAGTACGGCAGAGTGTTTCGAAAGTTCCATCACCCCAACTGATAGTTACGGTATCTCTATCGGCAGGAATACTCTGGCCGTCAAATTTACTGTAGGTAACAATGGTTACCTCATACTTATAGTTACCAATTAGCTTGTAAAGTATTTCACCTGCGCGATAGTGGGTGGCATGGGCTGCATAAAAACTCACCAGCAAAAAGCAAAAAGTAAAAACCGATTTAGCGTACAATTTCATTGCATCAAAGAAAAGAATAATCATAGAAACGTTTACTGAAAAAATACATTGTGTTTGTTCGTGAAATACCCTTCGACTTCGCTTAGGGCGGCAGCGCGCTTGAACATGTATATCGGTCTGGGCTAAGCCGAAGACTTTTCATTTAAATTCGTGAATCCTGATTTCTCTTTATACCTTAGGCTTATGAAAAACAAATTCCTCCTCCTCTGCCTGGTAGCCATGTTTACTAATATGTTGTATGCGGGCGATAGCACGAATGTAAAATCATTCAAAAGGTTATACTTCGGTGTTTCATTTACTCCTTTAGTATCCTATCGTTATTTAACCGGCACGGGAACAACCGGCCGTTTTGGAAACGGTATTGAGGACAGGATTTGGCGCAATAGTCACGAGAGCCCCGAGTTCGGGTTTATGGTTGGAGCGCGGTTGGGTGTAAACTTCAACCGGTGGATGAGTTTTGAAACCGGGGTAGATTATTTGCGCTACCGTTATAGCTATAACTCGGGCAATTTCCGCTTAGACGCTTCGTATATCCCTTTAGGCTACGATACGGTTAGCACCAATAACTACGGGGAGATAATGAAGAACTTTCACTACCTTAATATACCCGTGCAGTTTAATTTTATGCCGGGTAAGCGCAAGTTGAAAG
>JAZKEP010000203.1:0-3445 GCA_040387015.1 Bacteroidota bacterium | reverse complement strand
ATCGCCTGGATAGTTTAATTCAGAAGAAAGCTTCTGCCACTGATGTTTCTTCTTTAGCCTCTCTCACGGAAAATAAAGTAATTGCAGCTTCAGGTCTTCAGATTGTCCCTTCAAAATCTCCAAGCCTCGAGAACGGTAAAATTATTTTTAAAACAGAGTGCGCCAAATGTCATGGTAGTTTAGGTTATGGTGACGGGCCTGAGGGTAAGGGCTTAGATCCAGCCCCAAGAAATTTTATGGATGATGAACGAATGAGGACTATATCCCCTTTCACTTCGTTTAACACCATTAGGTTAGGAGTGGAAGGAACGGGTATGAAAGCGCATCCCGGATTGGAGGATGAAGAGGTGTGGGATGTAGCATTCTATATTACCTCACTTCGCTATCAGAAAAATCGCAACCATCCATTTCTGAAAGAAGGAGCTACTCAAAAAATTATTGATTCCATCTCAACTGGAAAAATAGCTGTTAGCAGCGATGAAGAGTTTCTGAAATCTTTTCAGGTAGTTGATACCGACAAAGCAAAGCTTCTGCTAACTGCTATCCGTTTAAAGCCAGCTGCTGCTGCCGGAAGTGAATTTATTAATACATCACTTAAGTATTTAGACGGAGCCATGACGCTTTATCGCCAGGGAAAATACTTTGAGGCTTCGCAACTTGCTACCCTTGCTTATTTGGAAGGTATTGAGCCGATAGAAAAACAGTTGCGTGCCAGCGATCCGCAATTGATGCTGCGTCTTGAGGAGCAAATGCTTCACTTACGAAGAATGATGGAAGAGAACCACTCTGCTCTTGAGGTAAACGATTCTCTTATTGCAGTCAGAAAAACTATTACCCATGTAAGTGAATTGCTTCACAACGAAGCAGATTCCTTTTGGTTGGCTCTTTTACTGGCGGCATCAGTGTTACTGCGCGAAGGCCTGGAAGCTTTCTTAGTAATCATGGTTATTTTGTCGGTACTCAAAGCTACAGAACTAAAGCAATCAGTTAGATGGGTGCATGCCGGGTGGATGGTAGCTGTTTTAGTAGGAATTTTAATGTGGCTGTTAGGGGAACGCATACTTGCAGGACAAAGGCAACATGTAGAGTTAATTGAAGGAGTTGTTTCATTTGTTGCAGTGGCCATGTTGTTGTACGTGGGCTTTTGGCTTCACAGCAAAAGTGAAATTGGTCGATGGAAAGACTATGTAAGTAAAATGATGAAAGGAGTAGTAAGCCGGCAAAGCGTTTTTGGGCTGGCAGCGCTTTCCTTTTTTGTTGTATTCCGCGAAGTGTTTGAATCGGTGTTGTTTCTGTCGGCATTGAATATTGAATCAGGGGGGAAACAAAGCGATGCTATTGTTCTTGGAGTTGTTATTGCTTTTGTAGTTGTTATAGTTTTGGCGTTCTTGCTTATGCGGTTTACCACCAAACTTCCTATTCCCAAACTTTTTAAATTTTCATCTTTTGTTATGGGTGCTCTTGCTGTGATACTTGCCGGAAAAGGGGTTCACTCATTTCAGGAAACCGGCCTTATTCCTATTCACGGAATTCCGGTGCCAAGGATAGAGCTGTTAGGAATTTTCCCCACTCTGGAGAGTTGTGCCGCCCAGGTATTTGTACTGTTGGTGGTAATAGTTACCTGGCAACTGACCGTGTCGGGCAAAAAGAAATAGCGAAAACCTATTCGGTTTCCGCTATCAAAAAAAATTATTTAAAAATATTAATTCGCTAAGGCGGCATCAATTGCACTCATAACCTTAACATCATTCACCGATGTGTGAGGCGATACAGAGCTGATAACAGTTCCTTTTCTGCTGATAAGAAATTTTTGAAAGTTCCAGGTAACCTTTGCATCAGCAACACCATTTTGCGACTGCTGTGTAAGGTATGAATAAAGAGGCGCTATGTCTTTTCCTTTCACCGAAATTTTAGAGAACATAGGGAATGTTACAGCATATTCGCGGGTGCAGAACTCTTTAATCTCCTTTTCGCTTCCGGGCTCCTGACCCATAAAGTTATTAGCCGGAAATCCGAGTACTACTAAACCTTTGTCTTTATATTTTTTATACAGGGTTTCAATATCTCTGTATTGAGGGGTGTTGCCGCACATGCTGGCAACATTTACTATCAGCAGCACTTTACCCTTATAATCAGACAATGAAACTTCTTTCCCATCAATATCTTTCAGAGTAAAATCGTAAACAGTTTTTGTTTCGGGAGCTGTAAACAACACAGCCATTATGGTTATCAGAATTGCTTTCATGGTTTATATTTTTATTTCTTAAACAAATAGAACAAAGAAAAGTTGGAGTTTTACTTAATCGGGTAACTTTTTGAAAAGATAACAACGGCTTAGAATGAGTTCTATGTCCTAGGTGTTTTGCTGTTCTGTTACCTACCTCGCAGAGTCTCTGCTTCGAAACACTGTGTAAGGAACAGGACCATGTGAGAAAAGTTTTGATAATGCCGTAAGGTAACCGAGGTAATCCTGCAAGGACTTGAGGTGAGCCCGTAAGGTGGCCGAGAGATGCCCGTACGGCAACCGCGATAACCCCGTAAGGAAATAATGGCATGCCGTACGGTAACCGGGATGAGGCGGTACGCTAAAAAGTTAATGCCGTACGGTAGCCGAGGTGTGGACGTATTGGGGTAAAATGGAGGTTTTTGGTAGGAAAAGAGGGTAGGGCAATGCCATTAAGTTAAGCCCTACTTGCATGCGATGGCTCGGCAGCTATAAAACTTCTTTGTTTTTGTCGTTAAACACCCAATATTTCTGCATGGGGAAGTTAAATCCAATGGCAACGAAAAGATCAACCACTATCCGGCTGATTTTGTAATCCATCTTGCCGTAATTAGTAAGGCAATAGGTTCCAAGGGTTTTGAGGAAAATACTTCCTGCTACAATTAAAAAAAAGCGGGGCAACTGGGTACGTTTTCTGGTAGATCTGGCCTCAAAAGTCCACTTTCTGTTCATTGAATAGTTAAAGATGGCACCTACCGTTCCGCCTATTATGATTGAGTTAGTGTAGAACAAACCAACGATCTCTGTAAAAAAGATCATGGTAAGGTAATCTATGGCACCACCAAGGAGAGACGACAGTTGTGCTTTTGCAAAGGTTTTCATGGTAGCCTGCTCAGCTTAAGAATCGGATTTTTTACGACTCGCTTCTTCAGCATCTTTAGCATTTGCAAGTTTTACTAAACGGAAAAAGTCAACCACATTAAGTATCGAAATAGCAGTAATTCCTGCTGCGGCAAACCAAAGAATAAATCCGGGAATGAAATACTCGAGGGCACACGAGGCAGTCAATATGAGTCTCAATTCAGTCGGTCCAACGGGACTGTCGGCATCAATCAAAAATACATCGGTAATGCGATAGCGCATTATTGATAAAATAAAAGTTTGACCATAGCTGGCCATAAATATAAAAGCCAGAAGTGGATAATCGCTTTTGTAATACAG
>JAZKEP010000202.1:13940-17192 GCA_040387015.1 Bacteroidota bacterium | reverse complement strand
CGGCTGGGTAGGATACACCCTCGCCTGGACCTGGAGAAAGTTCCCTGAAATAAACGGAGGAAAAACTTTCCTTGCACGCTATGACCGAAGACATGATTTGAGCATTGTAAACATGTACGAAATAAACAAGCACTGGAAGGTATCTGCCACCTTTGTGTTTGCAACAGGTCAGCGAACTACGTTGCCGGTTTCTTTCTTTGTGCAGGAAGGACAGGCACATTTTATTTATGGCGAAAGAAACTGGTATCGCCTGCCGGCCTATCATCGTCTCGACCTGGGTTTTGTTTATACCATTCTTCCAAAGAAAAAGCGCAAGATCAATTTCACTTCCGACATTTCAGTTTCTATCTATAATGCTTATAACCGCCAGAATCCCTTCTTCATTTTTGTTGATATAAGAGGAGATATTGGGGGCGGAGGAGGCAGCAATGATGGCGATACTAAAGCAGTTTCTTTTAAAGCGAAACAGGTATCGCTCTTCCCTATTCTGCCAAGCTTAACCTGGAACTTTAAATTCTAAGAACCGAAAATGAAACTGAATACGGCAATCTTATCTTTTATCTTCTGCATTCTAAGCTTGGGTTATCCTTCGTGTACCAAAGAAATTGACATCGAAATTCCGGACTCGGCACAACAGGTAGTAGTAGACGGCACTATTGAAAACGGAGTGCCTCCCATAGTGATACTAAGTAAGAGCCAGAAGTTTTTTAGCTCCGTTAACCTCAACGATCTTGGAAGCTATTTCGTTCATGGCGCTGCCATTAAAGTTAGTGCCAGCGATGGCACTCAAACCGATTTGATTGAATTGTGTTTGCAAGACCTGGCCCTGCCTGATGACCAAAAAGAACTGTTGCTCAATGCGCTTGGCTTTTCAAATGTAGACTCTGCCAATCTTCCGAATGTTTGTGTTTATACAGTACCCGACATAGTAAATTATTTCCTTAGCGGCACCTGTAGCTTTATGGGAAAAGAAAGAACAAGCTATGCCCTTGATATTGTATCACCACCACTGTATGGTTCCGACTCAGTGCATCTTACCTCTTCAACTTATATACCTACTGCCATTGGAATGGATTCGCTCGGTATCCGAAGCGTTACAAATCCTTCTTATGCAGATTCTATGGTTTCGATGTATGCCTATGTTACTGTTCCCGATACATTTGGCAACTTTTTAAGATACAAAACCAAGCGAAACAACGAACCGTTTTATAGTCCGCAAGGTGCAGGCTCGGTATATGATGACCGTTTATTTGTAGGCTTAAAGATTGGAATACCTATGGAGCGTGGTCAGAATCCGAGTGAAGATTTCGACTTCGAAACCGCTGCCTATTTTTGGAAAGGAGATACAGTAACAGTAAAATGGAGTAACATAGATGCAGTTACGTACGAGTTCTTTTATACCCTCGAAAATGATGGAGGCGACAGCCCCTTCTCCTCTCCTATTAAAATCAAAACGAACATCAACAATGGTCTGGGTATTTGGGCAGGCTATGCTTCCAAGTACTACACGGTCATTATTCCTGAGTAATCATAAGCTTCATCAGGAATCGTATTTGCGCAACAGTTTCAACACAGTCTCTATATCTTTAGGCAGTGGAGCGGTAAAAGAAACTTCTTCCTTTAAGGTAGGGTGCAACAACGTAAGCTGAAATGCATGGAGTGTTAATCTTGCAATGGTAGGTCGCTCTTCTTCAACGGACTGTTTATATTTCCTTTTAATTGAAGAAAAATAAAAGGCGGGCGTTTCGCCATAAATCTCATCCACCAAAAGAGGATGTCCGATAGATTCCATATGAACCCTTATCTGATGCGTTCTGCCGGTTTTAATTTCAATGGTCAGAAGGGCAGCATGTTTAAATTGTTCTTCAACCGAATAAATGGAGATAGCATTCTTGCCCCGCTTGTTTATCAGCATTGTTCCCGGCCGGGAGTTGTTCTCAGCAATGGGAGCATCAATAGTTCCGGTCTTCTCGTTCAGCCTTCCTTTTACAACTGCCTTATAAAACTTCTTCACCTCATGGTTCTGAAATTGAATGGAAAGGCTCCTGTGTGCAGCCTCGTTACGCGCAAGGCATACAATGCCGCTAGTCCAGCGGTCTATACGATGAACCACAAATAATTTCCCAAACTCTTTTTGCAGAATGCTTTGCAGCGTTTCCCGGTCGGTATGAATTCGGTCAGGGATAACAGTGAGGCCCGCAGGTTTACTTACTATCACTAAGTCATCATCTGCAAAAATTACTTCAGGTTTATCTTTCATACGCTGCGGGCAAATGTATGCTATTGATGAGTTGATTAATCTGAATTCTTCCTTCCTTCACTTCCATTCCTTTAAAAGGGTCGTTTGAAATTAAATAAGGTCCGTCTAAGTCGGCATAGTCTGCAAGCGGGCTTAGATTAGCAGCAGCAGTACACCCAACGGATGATTCACTCATACAACCAATAAGGACATTCAATCCTAATGCGCGCGCTTTCAAAATCATTTGATAAGCCTCGGTAATTCCACCGCATTTCATCAGTTTAATATTAACTCCATTGAAACCTTCAGCAACCCTCTCCAAATCACTTATACGCTGACAACTTTCATCGGCATACAAGGGTAAACAGGATTTTGTTATTAGTAATTTCATTTCATCCCATTCGTCTTTGTGCAAAGGCTGTTCAACAAACAGGCAGCCTTGCTCTTTGAGCCACTCTATTTTATCATTTGCTTCATTTACATCATCCCAACCTTGATTAACATCCACTGCAAATGGTTTATCTGATATCTCTCGGAAGTCAGTAATCATCTGCTCGTCATTCTCTCCATTCAGCTTTATCTTAAATACTTTGAAACTATGCTTATCCGCCTCTTCCACTTTAAGTTTCATTTCATTTAAAGATGAAACTCCTATTGTATAAGTACTAATCGGAAACTTCTTCTCGTTAATGCCAAGCAGTTCTACAATGGATGTATTCTCTACCTGCGATTTCATATGCCATAAAGCCATATCAAGTGCGGCTTTTGCACTCATATTTTCAGATTCCGATTGCAATTTCTCAAACCAACCATCAATGGAGTTGGTCAGAACCGATTTGCAGAAAGCCGACAAGAATTCAACCACTGATTTCTGCGTTTCGGGAAGATATGGAGGAAGTGCCGCTTCTCCCCATGCGGTAAAACCTTCGTGTTCAAGTTTTACATACACTACATCGGTTTGCGTACGCAAACCATGCGCAATTTTGAAGGGGTATTTGAATTGAAGAGTGTAG
>JAZKEP010000202.1:513-13930 GCA_040387015.1 Bacteroidota bacterium | reverse complement strand
AGCAGGATAATTGCATGATTAGCAAATTAGCTGATGTGCAAATAAAAATACAAATGAAGATTCACAAGGATCAGTTTGCTGATCTGCTAATCATCACACTTGCTAATTAGCTCAAGGCTTTCTTCACTTCTTCAGCGGCTTCTTTCAGTTGAATTGCTCCGCGTACTTTCAATCCGCTTTCATCAATAA
Organism: Bacteroidota bacterium; assembly: GCA_040387015.1. GTDB lineage: Bacteria > Bacteroidota > Bacteroidia > Chitinophagales > LD1 > Bog-950. The sequence goes on along the minus strand of JAZKEP010000202.1, from coordinate 13,741 downwards.
TGCGCTTGCCTTCTTCGGCATTGGTGCCTTGTAAACGTACAATAATGGGAACCGGAATATTACCGATAGATTTATATGCATCTACAATGCCCTGTGCCACGCGGTCACAACGAACGATACCGCCAAAAATATTGACGAGAATTGCTTTTACATGTGGGTCCTTCAGAATGATACGGAAGGCCTTTTCTACTCTTTCAGCGTTAGCTGTTCCACCCACATCAAGGAAGTTAGCAGGTTCACCACCACTCAATTTAATGATATCCATGGTTGCCATGGCAAGTCCTGCACCGTTCACCATACAACCAACATTGCCATCTAACTTCACATAATTGAGGTCTGCCTGACTTGCTTCAACTTCTGTAGGGTCTTCTTCATTCAAATCACGAAGGGTTTCTAAATCTTTGTGGCGAAAGAGTGCATTGTCATCTAAAGATATTTTCCCATCAACAGCAATAATTTTGTTGTCGGATGTTTTAAGACAAGGATTTATTTCCACCATCGCTGCATCGGCATTGATGTAAGTGTTGTAAACTGATTTGGTAAACTTCATCATCTCCTTCAATGCATTACCGCTCAAACCAAGGTTGAAAGCTATTTTACGGCATTGAAAATCCTGTAAACCTACAGAAGGGTCAATCCATTCTTTCTGAACTTTATCAGGTGTATGCTCTGCCACTTCTTCAATATCCATTCCACCTTCTGTAGAATAAATAATCACATTTTTTCCTTTGGCGCGGTCTAAAAGAATTGAGAAATAAAATTCTTTGGTCTTGCTTTCTCCCGGATAGTAAACATCCTGTGCAATCAAAATTTTATTTACGAGTCTTCCGCCAGGCCCTGTTTGTTTGGTCACCAGGGTCCCGCCTAAAATGTTAGTAGCAATGGCTTTAACCGCATCATGATTTTTTGCAAGAGCAACTCCGTTCTGCTCGGTTCCTCTAATTTTTCCTTTACCGCGTCCTCCCGCATGTATCTGGCTTTTCACGACCACCCAGTCGCTGTTGTAAAGTTCCTTCAGTTTCACTGCAGCGGCTACTGCCTGTTCGGGAGTTTCTGCCACAATTCCTTCCTGTATGGCTGCACCATTTTTCTTCATTAGTTCTTTCGCCTGGTATTCGTGTAAGTTCATTTAGTTACTGGTTATTCGTTATCAGTTAATTGTAGAGCGGGACGAAAATAATTTAATGCAGGGAATAGGCAATAGGCAATCCTGTATAGTTTGTCGTTAGCGGCTCTCATCAGCAATTAGCATATCAGCATATTGCTTTTATTTTCACACCATGATTCTTGAGGCAGCTAATATTCGCAAGAAATACGATACACTTGAAGTGTTGAAGGGTGTTTCGCTGCAAGTGAAACAAGGAGAGATTGTTTCACTTGTTGGGCCATCAGGTGCAGGGAAGTCCACACTGCTGCACATTGTTGGCACGCTAGATAAGCCCGATGGAGGTAAAGTTACTATTCAGGGAAAAGAAATTTTCCGGGAGAACGAAAAGGAACTTGCCGCTTTTCGTAATAAGTCGTTGGGTTTTATTTTTCAATTCCACCATCTGCTTCCTGAGTTTACGGCCCTCGAAAATATTTGTATACCTGCCTATATTGCTGGCAAAGGCAAGAAAGAAACCGAAACAAAAGCACTAGAGCTGCTTGCCATGTTGAATCTATCTCATCGCACCAGCCACAAGCCCTCCGAACTATCGGGAGGGGAGCAGCAACGTGTGGCAGTAGCCCGTGCACTTATCAATAATCCAGCTTTAATATTGGCAGATGAGCCTTCGGGAAACTTAGATACCAACAATGCTCGGGACCTTCACAAACTCTTCTTCGATCTTCGCGATCAACTTAACCAGACTTTCATTATTGTAACTCACAACGAAGAACTCGCCAACATGGCCGATAGAACCATTCACATGAAGGATGGAATAATCGTTTAAAGTTTAGCGTTTGGAAGTTACATTTACCCTGTGCAGAACATTCACCAAATTTTAAAACTATACTGGGGCTTTGATAAATTCCGACCTCTGCAGGAAGAGATAATCAAATCGATACTGACAGGGAATGATACTCTTGCTCTTCTTCCTACAGGTGGGGGGAAGTCAATCTGCTTTCAGTTACCCGCTTTGACAATGGAGGGGTTGTGTCTTGTAATTTCCCCACTTATAGCTCTGATGAAAGATCAGGTCTATAACCTTAACAAGAAAGGGATTAAAGCTGTAGCAATTTATAGCGGCCTGCCACCCCGCCAAATTGATACACTTCTTGACAATTGCGTTTACGGCAACATCAAATTTCTCTACATCTCTCCGGAACGACTCGCAAGTAAAGATTTTCTGGTACGCATGGAGAAAATGAAGATTACGCTGCTAGCGGTAGATGAAGCTCATTGTATTTCACAGTGGGGCTATGATTTTCGTCCACCCTATTTAAAAATTGCTGAAGTAAGAGATAAATTAAAGAGTGTTCCTGTTATTGCACTTACTGCCACAGCAACACCAGAAGTGGTAGAAGACATACAAGAGAAACTTTTATTCCGAAAGAAAAATGTATTACAAAAAAGCTTTGTTCGAAAGAACCTGAGTTATGTTGTTAGGCAAAGTATAAATAAAGAGAAAGCCATGCTGGATATTCTCACCAAGGTTAATGGAACTGCTGTGGTTTATATCCGCAATCGAAAAAAAACCAAACAGTATTCCGATTTTCTTAATAAACAAAAGATAAAGGCTGATTTCTACCACGCAGGGTTACAACCAAATGAACGTTCCAGAAAGCAGGATGAGTGGATTAACAATAAAACGCGGGTTATATGCTGCACCAATGCATTTGGCATGGGAATAGATAAGCCCGATGTGCGTATAGTGATCCACATGGATTTGGCAGAAAGTATTGAAGCGTATTTTCAGGAAGCAGGTCGCGCGGGACGAGATGAAAAAAAAGCCTATGCGGTGCAACTGATTGAGCCAAGTGACATTGTTGAACTGGATAAAAAAATAAAGGAAGGTTATCTTTCCATTGATTTTATTAAAGATGTTTATGACTCACTTTGTATTTATCTACGTCTTGCTTACAACAGCGGTATTGATCAAAGTTTTGATTTTGATTTGGGTCTTTTTTCAGAAACATATCAACTAAACCCCGTTAAAATACTAAGCGCATTAAAAGTGCTTGAACAGCACGAATTGATTTATGTGACCGATGCTGTGTATTCTTTATCCCAGATAAAAGCTAAAGCAGATAAGGACGTTATTGCAAGATTTATTGCAGAGAACAAAAATCAAGAAGCGCTTGTAAAATTTATTCTTCGAACTTCTGAGGGTATTTTTGACGATTATGTTTCGATAGATGAACAAACAATAGCTCCCAGGTTAAAAATTAAAATGAGTGAGACTGTTAAACAGTTACAAACGCTTGAAAAGTTTGGCATTTTTCAGTATCAGCCGCGAAAAAACAAGCCTCAGATAATTTTTCTGCAAAACAGGATTATGAAGAAGGATTTACGCTTAGATCGTTCATTTATTGAAAAACGGAAATTGGATTTAGAAAAGCGATTAAAGGCTGTTAGATACTATGTAACTGAAAATAATTGCTGCCGAACCCGTTTGCTAGTAAAATATTTCGGTGAAACCAATACAGATGATTGTGGCATTTGCGATGTGTGTGTAGCACGAAAGAAAAGCGGATTATCGACAGAAAAATTTTTCCAAGTGGTAATTGAAATTGAAAAGGAATTGAGCAATGCGCCATTAGCCCTCGAACAATTGAACAGTAAGTTGAAAATTAAAAAAGAAGAACTTAAGACTGCCATTGATTTTTTGTCGGATGCCGGTAGAATTGAGAGAAACCATAAAGGCGAAATACTACTAGTGAAATGAAAATTATCCTGACCGTTACCAACGACCTTACCTACGATCAACGAATGCAACGTATTTGCAGAAGTTTGTCATCTGCGGGTTATGAGGTTGAGTTGGTTGGCAGAAAAAGGCATTTTTCTGTTCCGCTCAATAATGAGCCATACAAACAAACACGATTAACCTGCTTTTTCAACAAAGGCAAATTCTTTTACATAGAATATAACGTAAGGCTGTTCTTTTATCTAACGTTTTTAAATTTTGAAGCCGCTTGTGCTATTGATTTAGACACCATCACACCGGTATTCATTATCGGCAGATTAAAAGGAGCAAAGTTGATTTATGATGCACATGAATATTTTACAGAAGTCCCCGAAGTAGTAAGACGACCTGCAATAAAAAAAATATGGGAATGGGTGGAAAGAATATTCGTTCCAAAATTTGATTTGGTTTATACTGTATCGGGTAGTCTGGCAGAATTATTTTCTATAAAATACTCAAAGCAAGTTCACACAATTATGAATTTGCCCCTTTCTACTCATAATGCCTCACTCCTTATTAATCATCCCCCACTTACTACCATTTTGTATCAAGGTGCCCTTAACGAAGGCCGGGGACTTGAGCCTCTAATTGAAGCCACTAAAGACATTGACGCAAAACTTGTTTTGGCAGGCGAAGGAGATTTATCGGATGAATTAAGGGGATTAGTGAAGAAATTGAAATTGGAAGAAAAAGTTGAATTCCTTGGTTATGTAAAGCCTGAAGAATTAAAAAAAATTACATCTGAAGCCTCTATAGGAATCAACCTGCTAGAGAATAAAGGGCTGAGTTATTACTATTCTCTTTCCAACAAATTTTTCGATTACATACAGGCAGGTGTCCCTCAAGTTTGCATAGACTTTCCCGAGTACAGAAAACTAAATGATAAACACCAAGTGTCCGTATTGGTAAAAGATTGCTCTGTAAACGAAATAAAAAGAGGGATTGAACGTCTTGTTAACAACAAACATTTATATATAGAATTACAGAAAAAATGTGAGGTTTGCGCCCGAATTTTGAGCTGGGAGCAGGAAGAGAAGAAATTGATATCCTTATACCATGAATTACTCAGATAAACATCTTCATATAGTTTCTTTTAATGTTCCTTATCCGCCCGACTATGGAGGTGTAATTGACGTTTTCTATAAGATAAAAGCGCTGCACGACTTTGGCATTAATATTCACCTTCACTGCTTTAATTACGGACGTGATGAAAGTGTAGAGTTAGCAAGGATTTGCCAAACTGTGAATTACTACCCGCGCAAGAAATTTTTTCAGGCTATTTACAGTAAAGTGCCTTACATAGTTGGTTCCCGACAAAGCGATGAATTATTAAGCAATCTTGCTAATGACGATTATCCTATTTTGTTTGAGGGATTGCATACCTGCCTTTACCTCAAACATCCTGCGCTGAAAGATAAACTGAAAGCGGTACGAATGCACAACGTTGAATGGGACTACTACCGACGTTTGAAAGAATCTGAAAGTAATTATCTTATTAAATACTACTTCCACTACGAGTCGAAAAAACTGAAGAAGTTTGAAGATGAGCTACAATATGCCGGAAAGATTTTTGCTATCAGTAAGAGTGATTATGAGTACTTGCGATTAAGCTATGAAAACATCAGCTATGTTTCTGCCTTTCATAATAACGAAGATGTTTCAAGTATACCAGGGAAAGGAAATTTTATTCTATACCAGGGAGATTTGAGCACTGCCGAGAATAATCAGGCTGCTATGTTTATTGCAAAAAAAATTGCCGAAGGAATGCCTTTTGATTTTGTAATTGCAGGAAAACAACCCACCTCTGCCTTGAAGAAAGAAATCAAAAATATTCCTAACGTAAAGTTGGTAGAAAATCCACCATTTGAAAAAATGGCTGAGTTAATGCGCAATGCACATATCAACTTATTAATGACTTTTCAGAACACAGGCATTAAACTTAAACTTCTGAATTCACTTTACAGAGGAAGATATGTAGTTACAAACGGGAAGATGGTAAACAATACCGGGCTTGAAACCCTCTGTATTATCGAAGATAACCCCAATGCCACCAAGCGCATTCTTGCCGATTTGATGAAAGTTGATTTTACGGAAGATGAAATTGAAAAGCGCAATAGAATTCTGGGAGCAGGTTTCAGCAACCGCTCGAACGCATTGAAAATGATAAGAGAGATTTTTGGGGAACCAGTTAAAACAAGCCGCCCTAACGAAACTAATCTGCCCGATTCCTCAACCAAACCACAGCAGTAGAATTTATTGTTTCATATAAATCCCTTTCTCCTGATTCACTGAACCACCCACACAGCTATAAATTTTTGAAGGATATTTATCAATGAGTTGATAGTTGTGAGTTGCCATAAGTATCGCAGTATTATGTTCACGGTTTATTTTGATGAGCAGCCTAACAATATCATCCGAAGTTTCCGGATCAAGATTTCCCGTTGGTTCATCTGCTATAAGCAAAGGAGGATTATTCAGTAAGGCACGTGCAATGACCAGACGCTGCTGCTCTCCCCCTGAAATTTGAAAAGGCATTTTTGCCGCTAGATGTGAAAGCCCCACTTCATTCAACACTTCAGCAATTCTCTCTTCGCGCTTTTGTTTGTTTTCCCAACCGGTAGCACGCAATACAAAATCAAGATTCGATTGAACACTTCGGTCATTGAGCAGTTGAAAATCCTGAAACACGATACCCAATTTTCTGCGAAGGTGAGGAACCTGGCTTTTCTTAAGCTTCTGTAAATCGTAACCGCAAACAAAAGCCTCCCCCTCGCTAACATGGACTTCCCCATAAAGGGTCTTAATGAAACTGCTTTTACCGGTTCCTGTTTTTCCGATCAGGTAAATAAATTCTCCTGGTTTTAAGTCAATGTTTACATCACTTAAAACCAGTGTATCTCCCTGATATACGTTGACATGAGAATAATTGATTACGCTTTCTTCCATCTCTTCTAAAGTTACAAAGCACAAAGTAAAAAGTACAAACGGAAAAAGGTTGAGGCTTTACTAACACTTTGCACTTCGCAATTTCTGCTTTGTACTTTCTGTTAAACTACCTCCAGGTGTTTATACTTAAAGAAAATTAAACAGGCGGCAAGAATAGATAGCCAATAAATCCATTCAGCGGTCCAGACCCAGAATGTGTTAATAAAAGGAAGTGTGAACATAAATTGAAAGTATGCGATGTATATGATAACTACTCCTATCTGAATCCCCAAAGCTATGTAAATATCTCCCAAGCTGATAACCCCGTTATACAAAATATTAGTAAAGGACATAAGGATAAACACAACGAATATGACGGGCAAAATTTCAATTGCCATTGGAACAAGAGCAAAGTCCTCCTTACTGGTAAAAATACCGATACAAAACTGAGGAAAAACATAAATGATCAGGCAGGCAAAAACTGCAAAAACCAGGCTTACTACGCTTAACTTCCGAATAGCATCTTTAACCCCACTAATATCCCTTTGACCGACCATGTTGCTGATAATAGTATTTGCCGTAGAACCTAAACTCCAGGTAGGAATAGTAAAGAACAATATTAGTTGCCGGAAAATGGAGGAGATAGCAAGTGAATCTTTGCCAAGTACTGTTTCAATTCGGGCAAAAAAGAAAAGCCAACCTCCAACTGCTGCAAAAGATTGCAACATCAACGGAACTGCCATGTTACTCATTTCTTTAATAAGCTCCGTATCGAACTTTTTAAACCTGAAAAGAAAAAAATCATGAATGCGCCTTCGATAAAATGTGCCCGCGAACAAAACCAACACAGCCATCGCTTCTGAGATACTGGTTGCCAATCCCGATCCGCCAATTCCTATTTCAGGCAACCCAAATCTTCCGTATACGAGTCCATAATTGAGAATAATATTTAAGAATGTCATTGTAGCAATTGATATTGCCAGAATATTTGTCTTCCCTATTCCGGAATAGAAGGCGATAAAAACAAAACTTAAAAAACTTGGAATTAAACCATACAGGCGATAGCTAAGGAACTCCTCACTCATAGCAATGATATCCTTGTTGGTGAGCATGAAACTTAGAATCTGGTGGGTAAAACTCTTAATCAACACAAAGAATATGAACGACACTACCAACATGGAAAGGATGGTAGTGTCAAGAATATTACCTACTTCATGTTTATTCTGCTGCCCCATTCTGCGAGCAATAAGCATTTGAGTGCCTCTTGTAAAGCTGAAACCCATCATAAACAAGACGGAATAGAAAATACTTGCAAAGCCAATAGCATCCAACTCTACCTTACCTAGGTTACCCACAAAGATTGTATCGAACACTCCGTTGCATGTCCATGCAAGATTACCCAATATTAAAGGGAGGGAAATGACAAGAATGTCTTTATATGTTGCTTTAAGAAGTGCCAAAATTTAAAATTATAGAATAGCCATGGTCGAAGAACCTTTCGCTACGATTACTTCCTCGCCATCCTTTAAATAATAAACTTCTGCTTCACAGAAATGAAAGCGTTTGCCAGGCTTTATAACACCTCCTCTTGAAAAAAATATACCGGCTATACCGGGATTTAAATACGAAATTTTGGCCTCAACTGTAAATACTTTCTGGCCTTCCTCTACCATTGAATAGGAGGCAAAACCCTGAATCATATCAAGAATAGTAGAAGTAACTCCACCATGCAGCCAACCGTTTTGCTGGTGATGAAACTCTTTAAACTCTAACTGACCTTCCAGATACCCCGGTTCTATCTTCGTAATTTCAAAGCCCAACAGGTTAATAAACTTGTTTCTTGACACCATTAGCTCGACATATTCTTTGAACTTCGGATTTCTTACCTCCATTTTCTTCATGCTTTCAAACATAGAAAAGATAATGGTTACCGCTTAAATAATTACGCGGAAATTGTATTTTACAATTAACAGGTAACAATTTTATTTTCGCCCTGTGTCAACCGCGCAAATAAAAAATTCTTTTAATAGCATAGGTGAAGTAGATGTTTCCATTTCACCATCTACCCTTATACTGAAACTCTCAGTTACTAAACATGCCATTAGGTATTTTGTTTTATGGCAAACACACCGGCAGATTATTTTCTTCGGTGATTACACTTTACATCACATCACTAATTCTGACGAATTGGTGACTGCAATGGATAAAATTTTCAACAAGGATGAAGTGCTTAAGCTTTCCTTCAGCAAAGTTGTAATCGGCTTCAACGAACCCTATTCCCTGGTACCTTCTGAACTTTTTGATCTAATCAATAAAGCCGGTAAAATTTCAAATCGCTTTACAGAAACCGATATAGTTTTCGATGATTCACAGATTACCAATGGCTTGAGGAAATTCTTTAATAACCCCGAACTCCTTCATATTAATTCTACCTATCTTAATCTACTTCCCGAATATTTGAATGAAACACCGGAAAAACTTTTCGTTAACATCAGCAAGAATCATATTGATGTAATTCGATTCAACGATCAAAAAAAATTGCACCTTATGAATCGTTATGATTATCAAGCTGAAAGTGACTTCATCTATTTCGTTCTGCTATGTTGTGATGAACTCAAAATTGACCGCGAAAAGGTTGAGTTAGTGTTGATGGGCGAAGTAGATATTCAGTCTAAAATATACAACATCAGCTATCGCTATTTTTCAACCATCAGCTTTATAAAAATGCCTGATAACCTCTATTTTTCGAAAGCCTTTGAAACGTTTCCAAAGCACCTTCACTTTAACCTTTACAACTTAGGGGCATGAGAATTATCGGAGGCAGATTAAAAGGCATTCGTTTTGAACCGCCTAAAAACATTCCTACACGGCCTACCACTGATTTTGCAAAAGAGGGCTTGTTCAATATCCTTCAAAACAGTTTCAATTTTGAGAATGTGAAGATGCTCGACCTGTTTGGGGGCACAGGCAGCATTAGTTATGAACTTGCCTCAAGAGGATGCAAAGACATCACAACTATTGAAATTTTCCCCCGCTGCGCTGACTTTATTAAGAAAACTGTTCAGCAACATCAGCTGAGTGCCATTAAAGTTTTAAGAATGGATGTTTTTAAGTTTATTGAAACTGCACATCAAAAGTTTAACCTGATTTTTGCAGGCCCCCCTTATCCTCTTCCCAATCTCGATACCATTCCCGACTTAATTTTTCAGTATAAATTGCTGGACGGGCAAGGTTGGTTCATCCTTGAGCACAATCCGGATCATAACTTTGAGAAGCATCCTCACTTTCTGAGGAGCAAAAATTATGGCACAACCATCTTTTCTATCTTTGTAAACGAAGTAAAAAATAGCGACCTATGAAAAAAATCGCAGTTTTCCCCGGCTCCTTTGACCCGATAACGATTGGCCATGCGGATATTGTAAAAAGGGCCTTACCGCTATTTGATCAAATAATTATTGCTATTGGCGTTAACTCTCAAAAACAATCTTTATTCCCGCTAGAGCAGAGAATAAAATGGATAGAACTCGTTTTTAAAGGAGAAAGAAAAGTGCGTGTGGAAAGCTACGAAGGGTTGACAGTTAATTTCTGCGAGAAGAAGAAAGCAAACTATCTTTTACGAGGAATACGGAGTTCCGGGGATTTTGAATACGAAAAAACTATTGCCCACCTCAATCATGATATGCTTCCTCAATTAGAAACCATTTTGATTCTGGCACGTCCTGAATTATCTTCTATCTCATCAACTATTGTACGGGAGATTATCAGGGGGAAAGGGAAGGTTGAGAAATTTGTTCCAAAGGTTATTGCTAAAGATTTTAAATGATGTTTCATGCCCTTTAGGTTTCTGTTTGTTTTACTATCTCTAACAGTGTTCACTTCGCTTCACGCCCAAAAGAGTCGGACGCATGATTTATCTAAAGGCGGCTATGTTTTTGTTGATTTAGCCGGAGATACGATTCTTTACCGGGAAAGAGCAGCCATTACTCTACGACACCTAAGAGACGGAAGTGTTATTGTTCGCTTAAAGACGAGTGACAGAACTTTAGATGCGTACAAGAAAGCGGGTCAGCTTGAGATTGCGCAAAAAATAGAAGATGACCGAAAAGCGCAAAACCAAAAAATATACGATGCATTTAAGAACTACTTTACCTTTTGCAAAGTATATTTTATCTACGCCAAGGACACTAAAAAATTTCTGGAAGGTGATAGAAAAGTATTCCTTAACCAAAACCTGGAGTATGACTTTGCCTTAAATTTTACAGATACCAATTTTGTGTTTTGTGAATATGGAACCGTGGAATCTTTCTCAAAATTTACGGATCAGTCAGCATATGCGGTTGACAGGCCCTCTATATCGGGTGGAAGCTACACAGGTGCTGCACCTCACGAAATAATGGACACCGTTACCAGAAGAACATCTACCTCCCCTGCTACTACCAGCGCGCTATTCTTCTCCGATAAAAACTTAAAACAATTTCAGCGACCGTTTCCTTATTCAGAGGCAGTTTATTTCAATAACCCATACCCTGCAGTAAGGACCCTTAACCGGCAAATGGAGAGAGTTTATAGCCGCCTCATTACAAGCGATGACTTCAGAATTATACTGAAGGAAGAAAAGAAAAAAGAACGGCTGAAAAAGAAAGCAAGCCCAAAATACAATCCCTTTAAATGATTTCGTTTAAAGTGATTGATGTTGGATTAAAACCCTATCCCGAAGTTCTGCAACTGCAGGAAGAACTCTTCAACAAAAGCATAGAGCATAAACTCAACAACCGGCTCACTGAAAACCACTTGATACTTTGCGAACACAAACCTGTTTTTACCCTTGGCAAAAGCGGCAGGCGCGAAAACATTTTAGTAAGTGATGAGCAAATGAATGCAGAATTCTACAAAGTGAATAGAGGCGGTGATGTTACTTTCCATGGTCCGGGGCAGTTGGTTGTTTATCCTGTTCTTGATTTAGATGTGCTGCATATTGGCTTGGCTCAATACATTCTGCAACTGGAGGAAACAATTATACAATCTTTGAAGCCGTATGGGTTAAAGGGGGAGCGAATAGAGAATGCTGCGGGTATCTGGTTGCGCGGAAATGGTAACGATAGAAAAATTGGGGCCATTGGGGTTAAAGCCAGCCGCAACGTTACCATGCATGGCATAGCAGTGAATATTAATACCGACCTTTCTTATTTCGATAAGATTGTACCCTGTGGGTTGAAAGGCAAAGAAACTACATCGCTTCAAAAAGAGTTGGGGAAAGAAACTGCGATGGATGATTATAAGCAGCTATTTATAAAACAGTTTTGCTCTGTATTCTCTGTCAGGTGCCAACTTTCAACGGTCAATTAAATCACATGTTTCTCTGCATGGTAGCTACTCCTCACCATTGGTCCGCTTTCTACATAACGGAAACCTTTTGAAAGTGCTACTTCTTTATAACGCTTAAACTCTTCGGGAGTAACATATCGCATCACATTCAAATGTTTCTTAGTGGGCTGCAGATATTGACCAAGGGTCAGGATATCGACCTTCGAATTCCTCAAGTCATCCATAGCTTCAAACAACTCCTCTTCTGTTTCGCCCAAGCCAAGCATTATTCCGCTTTTGGTTCTCTCGATACCACCTTCTTTCAACAGCAAAAGAACCTCCAGGCTTCTTTCATACTTTGCCTGTATGCGCACTTCGCGTGTAAGCCTTTTCACAGTTTCCAGATTATGCGAAACCACTTCGGGTTTCACATCAATAACCCGTTGAACATTTTCTTTGTTGCCTTTAAAATCGGGTATAAGGGTCTCCATAGTTACACCCGGGTTATGCTTGCGAATGGCGCGGATGGTAGCCGCCCATATCTTTGAACCTCCATCGGTCAAATCATCGCGGTCAACAGACGTAATAACCACATGTTTTAAACCCATCAACTTTACCGATTCAGCTACACGGAAAGGCTCCGTAATATCCACCTTTTCAGGATTGCCTGTTGCCACGCTGCAAAACATGCACGAGCGAGTGCACGTGTTTCCCAAAATCATTAAAGTGGCTGTTCCCACTCCCCAGCATTCGGTTTGGTTTGGGCATTTTCCGCTTTCGCAAATGGTATGCAGCTTATGCTGCTGTATATTCTGCTTTACCTCGCTGAATTCTTTACCTGAAGGTAATTTGATTTTGAGCCAGTCGGGTTTAGTGATTTTTGTTTGCGTAACTACGGAATTGGACATGGGCGCAAACTTACAGAAAAGGAATGAATGGCACGCCACGTAACAATAGGCATGTTGTATCCGTAAACCATCAAAATGTATGATGTTAATATGCCTTGCCCCATACAACCAAACGGCAAAAAAAACCGTAACGCATCCTGAACCCATAATTCATTCGTATGGAAATACAATTACAACCCACTGCCCAGCACAACCAAAACTCTC
>JAZKEP010000202.1:0-503 GCA_040387015.1 Bacteroidota bacterium | reverse complement strand
CTCTCAAACTTCGGGAATGGTAATTCCTATTACGAGAGGCAAAACGCAAACCGAACAGGAACCGCTCATCTACATTGTGGAAGATGACAAAGCCAATAACTTTCTGTGCAGACTGACTTTAGAAGATGTGGGCATTACCAACACACGCCCGTTTCTGCGTGCTGAACATGCGCTTAACGACCTGAAAGAATTATACGAACGAGGCGAAGCATTTCCTTCCCTTATACTTTTGGATATTAATATGCCTGCCATGGACGGCTGGGGATTTTTGAATGAATACCGCCAGTTGCCAATGGAGGCAAGGTCTAAAACTTCGGTACTTCTGTTTTCTACTTCCGACCATCCGCGCGATATAGAAAAAGCAAAATTCTACCCCGAAATTCTGGACTTTTTACTAAAGCCTTTATCGGAAGAAGTTGCAAAAAGCCTGAAAGAAAAATACCTTCGCTTCGCAATCCCTGCATAGGGGTTTCGACTATGACGGTAAAATTTTCACTCGCAAT
>JAZKEP010000201.1:18399-22392 GCA_040387015.1 Bacteroidota bacterium | reverse complement strand
AACTGATTAACAACTCCCTGATTGACCTCGACCGATTAGAGTCTCTGGTAGATAACATTCTTTTTGCTGCTAAAATTGAACGCGATCATCCCGGCTTCTCTAATGAAGAAGTAAACATTTCAGAAATAGTACACCGGATTACTGAAAGGTTCTCTCAAAACAAAAAGGCTATCGTAATAGAAACAGATGTTCAGCCTGAGGTTTATATGAAGGTAGATATTATTGGTTTTACTTCAGTTATCACTAACCTGGTAGAAAATGCAATTAAATACTCCGAGAGTGGAACCGCTATGAAGGTTATTCTAAAAGAACAGGAAGAAAACATACTGCTAATGGTGAAAGATAATGGAATTGGAATTTCCAATGAGGAGAAACCGCGTGTATTTGATAAGTTTTACCGTGTAGGGAATGAAGATACCAGAAGAACAAAAGGAACAGGGTTGGGATTATATATCGTAAAACGTATTGCTGAAATTTACAAGGCAGATATCAGCATTGAAGACAACACACCTACAGGCTCCGTATTTAAACTTAGCTTCCCTAAATAAGAAACTTCTGCATCTCCAAAAATTTTACATTTCTGTGACACTTCTCTTAAAATTACTTTGTAATCTTATGCCAACAAAAAATTACATCACCTAAATACTTTTATGCCTGTACGAATACTACTTGTTGAAGACGAAGAAAATCTATTGGATGCCATTAAACTGAACCTTGAGTTAGAAGGTTACGAAGTAGAAGCTGCGGATACGGGCAAAAAGGCTTTAAAGAAAATAGCTTCTCAACGTTTTAACCTGGTTATTCTGGATGTGATGTTACCCGAAGTAGACGGCTTTGAAATATGTGAGAATTTTCGAATGCGCGACACGGAGACACCCGTGCTTTTTCTTACCGCGAAAGATGCAAGCGAGGATAAAGTGAAGGGGTTTAAGGCAGGCGGTGATGACTATCTCACAAAGCCCTTTAATCTGGAGGAACTTTTGTTACGTGTAAAAGTATTGATTAAACATAGCGTTCGAGGCAAACTGGAAGTGGTTAATACCAAGGAATTTCAATTTGGAGGCAATACAGTAAATTTCTTAACATTTACCGCAGTAGGCATTGACGGGAAGGCTTATAAACTTACCAAAAAGGAAATATCCTTGCTCAAACTCCTTTTTGACAACAAGAATAAAGTAGTTCCCCGCGAACAGATTCTGCGGTTTGTTTGGGGATATGATGTTTATCCATCCACCCGAACCATCGATAATTTCATCGCCACTTTTCGCAAATATTTTGAGAAAGACCCCTCCAGCCCTCAGCATTTTTTTTCTATAAGAAGTGTAGGGTATAAATTTGTGAATTAGGCAAACTTCTAAACCTTTTCATGTCCTGGCTGTTGTTAACACTTTAACCTAATTCTTAGGTTCATTTTCCTATATTTGCCACCGCAAAAAAACATAATTATGTCAACAACAACAGAAACAAAAGTGAAATACAAAGTAAAAGATATGACCCTAGCTGAATGGGGCCGTAAAGAAATTAAATTGGCCGAGGCCGAAATGCCGGGTTTGATGTCCCTGCGTGCGCAATATGGCGCTACTAAGCCTTTAAAAGGAGCCCGTATTGCAGGTTGCTTACACATGACTATTCAAACAGCGGTTTTGATTGAAACGCTTGCAGAACTGGGTGCTGAAGTTACCTGGAGCTCATGCAATATCTTCTCTACTCAGGACCACGCTGCTGCTGCCATTGCTGCTGCAGGTTTCCCCGTATATGCTTGGAAAGAAATGACTAACGAAGAATTTGATTGGTGCATTGAGCAAACCTTATTTGCTTTTGAAGGCGGTAAGGCGTTGAATATGATTTTGGATGACGGTGGTGACCTTACTAATATGGTGTTTGATAAATATCCTGAACTAGTTCAGGGCATCAGAGGAATTTCTGAAGAAACTACAACAGGAGTACTTCGTTTGTATGACCGTGAAAGAAACGGGACGTTGACTCTTCCTGCTATTAACATCAACGATTCTGTAACCAAATCTAAGTTCGATAACAAATATGGCTGCCGCGAAAGCTTAGTGGATGCTATACGCAGAGCAACAGACTTGATGATGGCCGGTAAGGTTGCGGTAGTTGCAGGATTTGGCGATGTAGGAAAAGGTTCTGCTGATTCGTTAAGCAATGCAGGGGTTCGTGTAATTGTAACCGAAATTGATCCTATCTGCGCATTGCAGGCGGCAATGGAAGGTTATGAAGTAAAGAAAATGGATACCGCTATTAAAGAAGCAGACATTGTTGTTACTGCTACCGGTAACTGCGATATTATTACTGAGAAGCATTTCCGAGCAATGAAACACAATGCGGTGCTTTGCAACATTGGTCACTTTGATACCGAAATTGATATTGCCTGGTTAAATAACAGCTATGGAAAAACAAAGGATGTTATAAAGCCACAGGTTGATAAGTACACCATTGACGGAAAAGACATTATTGTTCTGGCCGAAGGAAGATTGGTAAATCTGGGTTGCGCAACAGGGCACCCATCGTTTGTAATGAGTAACTCGTTTACTAACCAAACATTAGCTCAACTAGAACTTTGGCAACATGCAGAAAGATACGAGAACAGAGTTTATACTTTGCCTAAGCATTTAGATGAAATGGTTGCTAAACTTCACTTGGAAAAAATTGGAGTTGAGTTAGACGAGTTGAACGACAAACAGGCTTCTTACATAGGTGTGAAGAAAACCGGACCTTACAAAGGCGAGAATTACAGATATTAATAACTAACGGCTAATCCGTTTCCAGGAAAATGCAAAAAGCAATCTCAGTTGAGGTTGCTTTTTGTTTTTATAACCTGCAACTTGCAACCTGTTACCCTTAACTAATATTCATGACCCGTCTCTCCGTTAACATCAACAAAATTGCTTTGCTGCGCAACTCGCGTGGTGCCGATATTCCGAGTGTAGTTCAGTTTGCAAAAGACTGCGAACGCTATGGCGCCCAGGGAATTACGGTGCATCCCCGGCAGGATGAAAGACACATTCGCAGAAGCGATGTGTATGATTTAAAGAAAGTGGTAACAACCGAATTCAATATAGAAGGTTATCCATCGGATGATTTTTTGAAAATGGTGTGCGAAGTAAAGCCCGAGCAATGCACGCTGGTTCCCGATGCTCCCGGTCAGTTGACCTCCGACCATGGCTGGGATACGATTCAACAACAAAGCCTTTTGAAGGATATAATTGCTGAGTTAAGGAAGAACAACATCCGTGTTTCTCTTTTCATTGATCCGAACAACGCATTGATTGAAGCCGCTAAGAAAACGGGAGCCGACAGAATTGAATTCTACACAGGGCCTTATGCGCATGATTTCTATGCGGATAAGAATGCGGCTGTCAAAACTTTTTCAGAGGCGGCAGTGTTTTGTAATGAAATAAACATCGGCATTAATGCCGGGCACGATTTGAATCTGGATAACCTGCGTTTCTTCAAACAACATATTCCCAACTTATTAGAAGTATCTATTGGCCATGCTTTAGTGCGTGACTGTTTATATTTAGGATTAGAAAACACGGTTCAACTGTATTTGAGAGAACTGGAGTAGAAGAAATGGAATAGTGGATATATGGAATGATGGAATAATACAAATTTCAACCATCCAATATTCCGTCATTCCATCTTTTACCAATTGAAAACCCGAAATGAAAACCCTCCAACAAATCTTCAGTTTCTTCTGGGCGCTATGGGGAAGTTTTTGGTTTATGGTGGTGGTTATTCCGTTCACCCTGTTTTATGCCATTCTGTTTTTGTTTACCGGTAAAAAGTATGTGCGCCAGTGCATTTGGATTAACTGCCACTATCTGTGTCCTTTTCTGTTGGGTGTTTGCCTCATACGCTTAAAAATTTACGGAGCAGAAAAAATTGACCCGTCAAAAACCTATGTATTTGTGGCGAACCATCTGGCAGCAGTAGATATTTTAGTAACGGGAGCTTCGGTTCCTCATCCCATAA
>JAZKEP010000201.1:4447-18389 GCA_040387015.1 Bacteroidota bacterium | reverse complement strand
GTTTTCTTGCCAAAGCAGAAATTAAATACATCCCTTTTTTCGGATACATGACCAGGATGCTTGCCATTATGGTGAACCGAAGTGATAAAGAAAGCAGGGAGAAATCGCTGCGCTATATGGTGGCGGAGTTGCACAAAGGCCACAGCATTTTTATTTACCCCGAAGGCACCCGCAACAGAACATCACAGCCATTAAAGGAGTTTAAAGACGGTGCTTTTAAAACAGCCATAACGGCACAAATACCCATTGCCATTCAAACACAGATAGGAACCAAAGAAGTTAACAATCCCAAGGGGCTTCAGCTTTCACTTGGCAAGGTAGAGGTACATTGGAGCGAGCCCATTGAAACAAAAGGAATGACCTTAGACGATATGCCCGCCCTGATAGAAAAGGTGAAGCGCGAAATGATGAAACACCTCTCCAACTAACTTCTACCAACCTTGCAGAAGACTGTTTTTGATTTAAAAATGCCCTCCGCAACCTTGTCAGCGGTATCTTTTAAAATAAACTGTGTTCTGCAACCTTGCGGCAAAGAGATTTTTTTTAAACAGACCTTCCGCAACCTGGCGGGAGAGCATATTTTTAAACCGGGGGCTTACGCAACCTTGCCGGGCAGAGTATTTTTAATACAGGGTGCTGCGCAACCTTGCGGATGTATGATTTAGAACTAAAACATCTGTTGACAACCTTGCGGAGGAGCCTTTTGAAAACCATGCGGCTACCGCAACCTTGCGGTGGAGGGATTTTTTTAAAACAAGCCTTCCGCAACCTTGCGGGGGCTATCTTTTAAAAAAACTGCTTGCCGCAACCTTGCGGAGGGTATTTTAACAAAAAAAATAGGCCTTAATTGAATATCCCAACAAAAAAAGCCCCTCGCTTTCGCGAAGGGCTTTGTATATACTGTCAACTGTAAACAGTCAACCGTAAACCTCTCTTACATCATTCCACCCATTCCTCCGGGCATTCCACCACCCATTCCGCTCATATCAGGCATTCCTGCACTCTTTGGCTCAGGCTTGTCTGTAATTACCACTTCGGTAGTCAATAACATCGAAGCAATAGAAGCTGCATTTTCCAATGCAATACGGGTTACCTTAGTAGGGTCAATAACTCCGGCTTTCTTCAAGTTCTGGTATTCGTCTGTTCTAGCATTGTAACCGTAGTCATCTTTGCCTTCGCGAACTTTCTGAACCACAATAGAACCTTCTAAACCGCTGTTAGCAATAATCTGACGAAGAGGCTCTTCAATCGCTCTGCGAACGATAGAAATTCCGGTTGTTTCGTCATCATTGTCACCTTTCAGTTTTTCAAGACCTACCTGTGCACGGATGTAAGCTACACCACCACCTGCAACAATACCTTCTTCAACTGCAGCGCGTGTTGCATGCAATGCATCATCCACACGGTCTTTCTTTTCTTTCATTTCCACTTCAGTAGGAGCGCCAATGTAAAGAACCGCTACACCACCCGAAAGTTTAGCCAAACGCTCTTGCAATTTCTCACGGTCGTAGTCAGAAGTTGTTTTTTCGATTTGTGCTTTAATTTCAGAGATACGTGCATTGATTTGATCTTTATCACCTTTACCGTTTACGATAGTAGTGTTGTCTTTGTCAATGGAAATTTTTTCAGCCTGACCTAGGTAAGAAAGATCGGCATTCTCTAATTTATAACCCATTTCTTCGCTGATGCAGATACCACCTGTAAGAACAGCAATGTCTTTCAACATTTCTTTTCTGCGGTCGCCAAAGCCCGGAGCCTTAACAGCAGCCACTTTGATAGTTCCGCGAAGTTTGTTCACAACAAGCGTAGCTAATGCTTCTCCTTCCACTTCTTCCGAAAGAATCAACAACGGGCGACCTGCCTGTGCTGTTTTTTCAAGAATAGGAAGCAATTCGCGCATGTTGCTAATCTTCTTTTCGTAAATCAAAATGTAAGCACCTTCTAATTCTGCTTCCATGCTTTCTGCATTGGTAACAAAATATGGAGAAAGATAACCGCGGTCGAATTGCATACCTTCCACAGTCTTAACTTCTGTTTCAGTTCCTTTAGCTTCTTCAACCGTAATAACTCCTTCAGTTCCTACTTTCTTCATTGCATCGGCAATCATCTTTCCTATTTCGTTATCGTTGTTAGCCGAAATAGAAGCTACCTGCTCGATTTTGCTGAAATCTTTTCCAACATTCTCTGACTGCTTCTTTAAGCTTTCAACTACCACTCTTACCGCTTTATCAATACCGCGCTTTAAATCCATTGGGTTAGCACCTGAAGCCAAAGCCTTTAGGCCGGGGCCTACAATTGCCTGTGCCAAAACAGTTGCAGTAGTAGTTCCGTCACCTGCCTGGTCAGCAGTTTTAGAAGCTACTTCTTTACACATTTGAGCACCCATGTTCTCGATAGCATCTTCAAGTTCAATTTCTTTTGCTACCGAAACACCGTCCTTAGTAATAGAAGGAGCGCCATATTTCTTGTCAATAATTACGTTTCTGCCCTTAGGTCCAAGGGTTACTTTAACCGCGTTAGCGAGTTTGTCAACGCCAGCTTTCAGTTTATCGCGGGCGTCTTTTTCGAATAATATTTGCTTTGCCATTTTTGTTGCTTTTAGTTTTTAGAATAATGATTTTAACTTGAATTTAGGTTAATGATTAACCCTTAACTACTCAAAGAATTGCGAAAATGTCTGACTCTCTCATAATAAGATAGTCCTGACCATCAACGGTTAATTCTGTTCCGGAATACTTACCGTAAAGAATAGTGTCGCCTACCTTAACTGTAGTAGGTTCGTCTTTCTTACCCGGGCCTGCTGCTACAACAGTTCCGCGTTGTGGTTTTTCTTTAGCGCTATCAGGGATGATAATGCCGCCTGCTGTTTTGGTTTCTGCTTCTGCGGGTTGAACTAGTACCCGATCTGCCAGGGGAGTAATTTTTACACTTGCCTGGGCTTTTCCTTTTACTTCTGCCATAGTTTTGATGTTTTTTGTTTTAAACAATATTTCCCGACAATAAGTCGGGAGTAATTTTGCGGATGCGAATATAGCATTGTTCGTGCCACGCGAGGATAGAAGAATTTTTGACCGATGGAAGGGAATAATTGGCAGTTAGGCGTTGCAAAAGCGACAGCTGTTATTTAAAAGCTGAATGCTGTTCTCTATCATCTGAAATACATTTTTAGCTTTATAGCCGATTTTAAAGCTATGAGAAAGAGTTACCTGTTTTGTCTAATGTTTATTGTTTTAGTTGGACTTTGCATGACTTCTGTTGCCCAGGCTACCAAATCTGATACTACCGGAAGAAAAAACAAAATGCCCGACTATTCTCACTTGTTAAGTTTCCCTGAGTTTAATACTAATATTTTCGGTAAGGTCGAAAGATTTTACCCTCCTTCCAATACTCAAATGTATGCGAAAGGAAAATTGTTCTCCGATTCATTCCATCTTATTAATCACGGTGCAAAGTTTCAACTGCTGAACGAAAACCTTACACCTTCCAAAAACCATGAGCGTATTTTGGTAAAGATTCTGAGCAATCCTCCCACCAACGAATACGCAGGCGATACGGGCTGGATATACATTGGCCATACTTCGTTGAATAAGTTTTATGACCGTGCTAAGAACAGGGTAGATTCAAATTTTCTTTATAATACCTATCTGAATGCAGCTGCTAAATGCCGCGCGGATGCCGCTCAAACAAAATGCGCTGCTAATAAAAAATGTTTAACTGCCTGGGCAGGATATTACGACTGTATGTTAAAGGACTCCCGTTCTGATTCTCCCGCCCCCTGTCCGGTAGCAAACTGTGTTATTGAAGATTGCCAAGCTGATAAGTAAATTAGAGCAGACCTCGTCTTTTGCCTCTCCCTTTTAATGTTGATAATATTCTCAACCTGCAAATCCTCTGCTATTCAAAAATTCTATTTTTGACACTGCACGAAAAATTCGCCCATGAAAAATCTTTTCCCCTTTCTTCTGCTGTTCTTAACATTTAATCATGTTTTCAGCCAACAGGTAAAGGTGTATGGTACTGTTACTGATGAAGCAGGTAACGCTTTGCAGGATGTAACGGTAACTGTTAAAGGGGGAACCATACAAGATAAAACTGATAGCATAGGTTTCTTCCAGTTTTATATGGATACCGGATCTTTTGCAGTTCAGTTTGGCAGACCCGGTTTTGTTACAAAGGAGATATCCCTTACTTCTATGGGAGATCAAAAGTTGGATATTACACTACGGACTGAAGAATTGAATAAGGAAAGTCTTCCGGAGATAAAAACTGTTGAAAAAAAGCAAGAGGGCAACAAAATTTATGGCATTGTAACAGATGAAAAAGATAACACCCCTATGATGGGGGTATCAGTGGTGGAAAGAGGCACCACTAACGGTACTCAAACCAGCCTTGATGGCAAATATGAGTTGTTTATCGCACCGGGTACGCGCACGCTTGAATTTAGTTATGTAGGTTATGCCAAAAGATCTATTTCAGTTACCTCTTACGAGCAAAAAGAGAAGAAGCTCGATGTGAAAATGACGGAAGAAGTCAAGGAAATGGACATTGTGGTTGTTACTGGCAGCAAGTATGAAAAGAAACTGAGTGAAGAGGTAGTTTCCATGGAAGTGCTAAAAGCATCTGTTATTAATCAGAATAGTGCGAAGATGGATGAGGCTATGAATAAAGTGCCGGGTGTAAACATGCTGGGTAAAACCATTGCCATACGCGGAGGGAGCGGGTTTAGCGATGCTACAGGAAACCGTGTGCTCGCATTGCTTGATGAAATGCCGATTATTAGTCCTGAGAACGGAGGGATACGTTGGGAAACAGTACCAATAGAAGCTCTGGAGCAGGTAGAGGTGATTAAAGGATCTTCATCAGCTTTATATGGTTCTTCTGCTATGAGCGGGGTGTTGAATATGCGCACGGTAAACCCGAAACCGGAAATGGTTAACAAGGTTCTTATTAATTATGGTTTTTATGATGAACCAAGGCAACGCACCTGGAATCATTGGTGGAATAAGAAGATGATTGGCAAACGTGGAGATACAATCAATCGCGTGCAGCGCCCTATGTTTGGCGGTGGACAGTTTCTTCATGCTAAGCAATATGGCGATTTCGGCATTGTTCTCAGTGGTGCTTATAACCAAGACCAGGGATTCCGTCAGAACAATGATTATAAGCGGGCCCGTTTAAGCACTAAGCTGCGTTATACTCCACGTAAGTTTGCGCGTCTTACAATAGGTTTGAACATGAACTTTTTTCACGAAAATTTAAAGGACTTTTTCGCTTCACAAGGGGTTGGTAAATCCATGTACATCCCCACGGAAGTAGTAAATACACGCACACGCACTTTCAATATCGATCCGTATGTGAATTACTACGATAAAAAAGATAACAGGCACAGTCTTAAGTTCCGGGTTTATAACACCATGTATAATTCTACTACCGGTGACAGTTCGGAGTCTACCCAGTTATACTATGACTATACATTTTTACGCAGTTTTAAGAAAATCAACTTAGTAGTTATTACAGGTGTTAATGGTTTTTATTCTTTAATAAGAGGCAAGACCTTTGGCGCCCTGATAGCAGACATTAAAAAGGTGAAGTTCTACAACACCCGTGATCTAATGAACTTTGGAGCTTTCATTCAGGTGGAGAAAAAATTCTTTCAAAAACTGACGCTTGCCGGGGGATTAAGGTTTGAATATGCGCAGTTAGCGGGTGAAGACATTTACAATCGCCTGCCACTCATTAACCTTGTCAGCAGAACAAAAAATAAACATACGAACCTTCACTCTCCTGTTACTCCTTTGTTTCGGATAGGTTTAAACTATCAGGCAACCGAAGGAACTTACATCCGTGCTTCGTTCGGTCAGGGATTCCGTAGTCCTTCTTTAGCCGAGAAGTATGTATTTACTCTCCGTAGTGGTTCGCAGGTAATTCCAAACCCCGATTTGTTGCCCGAGAATAGCTGGGGTTCTGAGATAGGCATTAAACAAGGGGTAAAAATCAGTAAATGGATGGCTTATTTCGACTTAAGCGGGTATATCATGCGGTATAATAAAATGATAGAGTTTCAAATTTATCAAGACCTTCCCGATTCCATAGGAGGTGAACCGGTAATTCAGTATGGCATTCCTTTCAGGGCCGTGAATATTGAAAATGCGCGCATTATAGGAGTAGAGGTTTCAGCCGTTGCAAATGGAAAGATATTCGGTGTGCCGTTGAACTTTCTGATAGGCTACTCATATCTCCATCCTGAAAATTTAGATTACAACCCGGATAATCCTAACTCCTATAAAATTTTGAAATACAGAATTCAGCATTCTGCAAAAGCCGATATTCAGACGAACTACAAAGGAGCTACACTAGGTATAAGTGCTTTCTTTAATAGCTTTATCAAAAACATTGACAATGTGGGCATAGGTGCCTTGAAAGTGGTTAATGATTTTCGTAAGACACATAATAAGGGTGACTTTGTAATGGACGTACGGGCAGGTTACAGCTACAAAGAGAAAGCTACCTTCATGTTTATCTGTAAGAATATTCTAAATACTGAGTACACGCTTCGCCCGGCCCTGATTGAACCGCCCCGCAGTTTTACTTTTCAGGTAGGATATAGCTTCTAACAACTTACGCTTTGCAGCCGCGCTTATTGCGGTAAAAAAATATATTCTCTTGTTTTTTATGAAATGAAACAATGCGCGTCTATTTTTAAACGCTTCTTTTTCATCAATAAATTATTTAAAGATATATGTATTTGACAGGAACCGGCAAGGGAGATATCACCGCCTTTGTAAAAGGTGTTGGTATGCTTGGCTATGGAATTCATTATAACACTATGGAGGAAATTGCCACGCCTCTTTCTGCCCGGGCTTTTATTTTCATAGACAAAAAAAGTTCAACTAAGATTTGCTTCGTTAATTGTGAGCTTGCATTTATTACCATAGCAATCAAGAAGGGAGTACTCAAAAACCTGGAACGACACTATCCTGAGTATGTTTATGATGAAGATAACCTGATGCTTACCGCACAGCATACGCACAGCGGCCCAAGCGGATATTCTTATTACGGCTTGTACAACTTAAGCACACCGGGATTTGTAATGGAGATTTACAAAAAGATCGTAGATGGGATTGTAGAAGCAATCATTGCTGCTGAAAAAAATCTTAAGCCTGCTAACTTGATGTGGAGCACGGGAGTAATGGAACATGGAAAGGAAGTTGGGTATAACCGTTCAGTAAAGGCTTATAACCTTAACCCCGAAGTAAATCCGAAAATCACTTTTGAAGAGCGGCATCTTGGAATAGACCGCGAAATGACATTACTCAAAGTGGTAGGCGAAGACGGAATTGATATAGGAAGTATCAATTGGTTTGGTGTGCATACTACCAGTTTACCCAATACGAATAATAAACTTTGTTTCGATAATAAAGGCTATGCCTCTGAATATCTGGAAAAAGATTTCGCAGAAAAAGGGAACTCCGAATACCTAGGTGTTTTTGCACAGGGTACTTGTGGTGATGTAACCCCTCGCATGGTTTATCACCCTGTATACCCTTTTCAGCGGGGGCAATGGGAAGGAAAATTTCCTGATGATTTTGAAAGCGCCAAGTTCAACGGGCGTGTTCAGTTTGAGAAAGCGAAAGAAGTTATTGAGTCGAAAAATCAAACTCCTGTTGAAGGTGAAATAGATTATGAGTTGATGTATGTAAACTTTACCGATGTAATCTGTCACGAAAAATTTACCAACGGAAAGATGAAGGCGCAAACAGGCAACGCTGCTATGGGATTAGCTTTCTTTACAGGCACCATGATTGACGGTCCGGGTATGCATCCGGTAGTAGCGGTGCTTGTAAAGCGGTTAATACGTTTCATTAAGTTTTGGGAAAAGATTAAAGCAAAATTTGGGAGCGATGATTATAAGAAAATCATAGGAAACAAATATCTAGCACATGGGGTCAAGGACATATTGGTAGAATCGAATACGCGAAGAATTTTAGGCACCAAACATATTGACCGTCTCTTTGCGCCAAGTTGGGCAGATCCTGCTATTGCAAGTTTTAAATATTTCTACAATAAGGTCGGGCACATCAAAAAACCATGGACCCCAAAAATTCTCCCTCTTCAGCTTTTTATTATTGGCGACATTGCACTTGCGGGTTTTCCTTTTGAAATAACAACCATTGCCGGTAAACGGTTAAGAAAATCGTTGGAAGACGTTCTTTCCAAGCGTGGTGTGAAGAGAGTAATACTTTGCCCTTATGCAAACGGCTATTCAGGTTATATGACTACCAACGAAGAATATCAGGCACAGATTTATGAAGGCGGACACACTGTTTTTGGAGAATGGAGTTTTGCTGCCCTGCAAACAAAATTTGATTTTCTTGCTACCGAGATGCTAAAACCGAGAGATGAAAGAAAATTTGTACACGATGCGATACCTCCCGATTTCACCGAGGAAGAGTTGAATCATTTCCCGTTTTATAAACGCGCATGGTACATTCGCCAGGAATTGATACGCGCCCGAAAAATGGAGCGTAAAGGGGGCAGAGTGTAATTAACGATGAATGCTTTATTCAGAATCAGGCAGTTCCTTTCCTATCAATGGGAAGCAAAAACAAAATATTACCTCCACTCTCCTTTTGTGTATCAGTTTTATTTAAATGTTCTGGAAGGCGAAAGTGATGACCACCTTTCTTCCATACATTTACTACGCGAGAAACTGAAGAACAATTCTACACCTGTTGAAATGGAAGACTACGGAACAGGAGTTACTTCATCTTTGCGGCAAGTATCTGACCTAGAAAAAACAGTTGCTGTAAAAGAGAAATATGGATTGCTTCTTTCTCGCCTGGTAAAGCACTTTCAACCAAAGAATATTTTAGAACTGGGAACTTCTATCGGAATCAGTTCATCGTATATGGCGCTCGCTAAGCCCGATTCAACTATTGTATCACTGGAAGGTTCGGCAGCTATTACAGAGTTTGCCAAACAGAACCATGCTTCGCTGGGAATAAAAAACATTGAAATCATCTCCGGCAACTTTAATGAAACTATTTCTTCATCGCTCAGAAAGCTTTCTTCGGTTGATTTGGTATTTTTCGATGGCAACCATCGTAGCGATTCTACCCTTCAATATTTCTATCAGTGCCTTGAACATAGCCATGAGAATTCAATTTTCATTTTTGATGATATTTACTGGAGCGATGATATGGCTAAAGCCTGGCAGCAGATAAAACAGCATCCGCGTATAACACTTAGCTTAGATCTGTTTCAGTTTGGAATTTGCTTTTTCAGGAAAGATAAATTGGCGAAAGAAAATTTTGTGCTTCGCTATTAGATTACTCAAACAATTTTGTAATCATATCAATTACATTGATATCGAACAGAAAATAAGGGACGAACAAAAGAGTTGCCCAAAACAGAAGCGAGATTATCATCGAAAACATAATCTTCTTTTTATCGTGTGTAAGCGCTAAAGCAAATAACACTCCGACAGGAATAGACAAGGCAATAGGGGTAAGCACTGCTATACCACCTAATCCAAAACGTCTTTTAATTTTCACTAAGAAACGGTTGCTTGTAGTAAATTTTTTACCGAAGCGGTTAGGGAATTTTTTTACACAGTAATCCTGCATTACTCCACCGAGATAAGTAAAGATGACAACACCGATGATACCACCAATAATATTTGCTAAGGAACCTCCAAGACCTAAATCAGCAGCTATCGCTGCCAAGGTACCCATTGAGAATTTTACTAATGAACCCAAAAAAACAAGGATTGACGAAATCAGGTTATCCATTATTCAGCACCGTGCGCATTTTATCGCAGATACAAGTATAACGTTTTTTATCGGTGGAAAGATTCAAATGCGCATAAATATTTACCTGCTTTATTCACATTTTATGGTAAACCTTACAGAGTCATTCGCAAGACGACTGCAAAATGATCTGAAAGGTCCTTGTGCTTTTTGTGCCATTGCTGTTCATATTGCATTACACTACGGGTAGTAGTTGCCGGTTTAACTCCATTGCCCTTATAAAACACATAGTCCACTGTATTTCTGCTATCGGGCCTAAAGTCATACATATCGCTAAGCAAATGATCGCTGGTGCATTTCAGTTCGGTGCAAAACTCACCGTTCTCAGCCTGAAGCGCATTCAATAGCTTAGAATACATTACGGTGTCTATATTACGAGTATTAAAATCACCGGCAGCAAACTGCGGCACACCTTCCTTTTCATATTTCTTTAATAACTCCCCAGCCTCTATATATTGACTTATTTTTATTTCTCTTCCTCCACCGGCCTGCATGTGGGTGCCCAATACCTGTAACGTTTTTAGCGGATGTTCTACTTCTACCAATAAAGAGCCTTTGTTACCAATGCAATCAATTCCTTTGCACTGGGAATACTTGATACTTTTTATTTCCTTCATGGGATATTTGCTGAACATTATCACCCCTCCTGCCCTCTTGTAGCTTATTACTTTTCTGTTTTTAATTCCTGCACAATAAGGATAACTAGCTTTTAGTTGTCTTTTTAAAATACGAACCGCTGCACCGTCAAACATTTCCTGAAACACCATTACATCGGCATTCTCTTCCATCAGTTTCTTCGGAATTAGTTTGGCGCGCTTTAAAGGACGATGATGTAAGAAAGCATTGCCCCCTCTTGGCAGCATCTTTAAATTCCAGCTCATGATGGTTATTTGCGAAGGCGGAATGGTATCGGTTTCAGCAGCGTGAAGTGTATGACTGAAAAGCAAAGCTGTTATAGCCAGGACAAGGACAAAGCATTTTTTCATAGAGGCCGTTAATTTACCCATCTGTGGTTAGTTATAATATATAAGCGGGCAATAGTCTCCCGCTGCCCAGTGCCATTAAGGGACAATCAACTTTAAAATTTACTGCTTCTTAAAATCCCCTCTCTTCCATGCGCGGATAAACTCGGCCCATGCCAGTGGGTTAAAGATATTTTGAGGAGGGTTCTGGCGGTAGTAGTACGTTTTTGCTGAGGAGTTGCGCAGGGCAATGTTGGTGGCTTCTCCCCCATCCATTTCCAGCTTTTCACCTAGTTCTGCCAAGCGCTCGCGATCCATATTCCTTTTAGCCCGCTGCAAATCATCATCGGGTAAGCGCAAATCTTTAAACGCTTGCGGAAACTGCTCACGACCGCCCCATGGATAAATTATAGTGTTGGGCAGGTAGATATCCGACTTTGTCATCATCTGTATCACCGAAAACTTTTCACTTTCCAGCTTCTCCGGAATAATATACCTTACCGGTGAAAAGCCAATACAGGTAAAATAGAGAGTATCTCCTTCATGAGCCGCAAACGAAAAGAAACCATCTGGCCCCGCAGTAGCTACTCTTCCCCTGTTCAGAATGGTAATGTGGGCAAAGGGAACACCCATTAAGCTATCCGCGGTAAGCGCATAGCCCGAAAACTGAATGAGACGGTCTTTTTTTTGGGAGAATAAACTGCCATAGCAGGCCAGGAACAACAACAGAATGGTATATGTTTTTTTCACGCAGCTAATTTATGAATGATGAACAGAAATATTTGTAAATATTGCCCGACCTCTTTTTGATTGAGAAGTTTTAACACAGGGCGCATGACCGTTTGCTGCAATTTTGTGGATTGCACGTTGAAAAGAACTTTTGCCTGAACTTAAAATCCTGTGCTTTGTTATTTTCGCGCCTCTAATCTCAAATCTTTAACCCATGATAAATATACGTTCCACTGATCATTTCGTAAACCGTCACATTGGTATTGATGAAGCTTCGCTGAACGACATGCTGAGTCAAATTGGCGTCAACAGTTTAGAAGACCTGATTTCGCAAACGGTGCCTTCTAATATCCGCAGAAAGGAAAAGCTGAATTTACCCGATGCACAAAGTGAATTTACTTACCTGAAAGAATTGAGAAAGAAAGCACTGAAGAATAAAGTTTTTCGCAACTATATAGGCATGGGCTATTATGGCAGCATTACTCCGGCTGCTATCCGCAGAAACATTTTAGAAAACCCGGGATGGTATACTCAATACACTCCTTACCAGGCAGAGATTGCACAAGGAAGACTTGAGGCGCTGTTGAATTTTCAAACCATGGTAAGCGACCTTACCGGTATGCCTATTGCCAATGCTTCTTTGCTAGATGAAGGAACAGCGGCTGCTGAAGCCATGCACATGTTCTGGGGAGTGAAAAATAAGAAAGATGCTTTGCACAATAAGTTCTTTGTATCCAGTTTATGTTTCCCGCAAACGATTGATGTAATTAAATCACGCGCTGAGTTTTTAGGTATAGAAGTAACTGTAGGTGATCACAAGTTTATTGAGTTAGACAACAATTTCTTTGGTGCTTTATTACAATACCCTGCTAAAGACGGCAGCGTGGAAGACTACAAAACTTTCATAGGCAAGTGTAAGGATGTGGAATGTTATGTATGTGTTGCTACCGACTTGCTTGCGCTCACTTTGCTTACTCCTCCGGGAGAATTTGGTGCTGACTGTGTGGTGGGTAACTCGCAGCGGTTCGGAGTGCCGATGGGTTACGGAGGTCCTCATGCTGCTTTCTTTGCTACCAAAGATGATTATAAAAGAATTCTGCCCGGCAGAATTATAGGCGTAAGTATAGATGCACAAGGCAAACATGCTTTAAGAATGGCTTTGCAAACGAGGGAGCAGCACATCCGCAGAGAGAAAGCAACTTCCAACATTTGCACCGCTCAGGCGCTGCTTGCAATTATGGCGGGCATGTATGGAGTGTATCACGGGGCGCAGGGAGTACGAAACATTGCCCTTCGTGTTTATACGCTTACCTGCATTCTTAAAAAAGAATTGCATCACCTCGGTTTTAAAACCACGAATAACTTTCATTTCGATACGCTGCATATTGATACCAAAGGACAGGAACAGAAGCACGACTTTATTCAACAGCTTGCGTTGAACAAAGAGTTAAACTTCTTTTATGATGAAACCGGAATTACTATTTCGCTGGATGAAACCACGGCACCTGAAGATGTGGTAGATATTGTTACTGTGTTTGCTTCCTCCGTTGGTAAAGATGATTACACTTTTGATATCTATCGTCATGGCGCCACTCCGTTAAACCTTCCCGAAGGATTAACCCGCACTTCTTCTTACATGACTCACCCGGTGTTTAACACGCATAAAAGCGAAACACAGTTAATGCGCTACATCAAGAGTTTAGAGAATAAGGATTTATCACTGACTAAATCAATGATTGCCTTGGGTTCATGCACTATGAAATTGAATGCTGCAGCAGAACTGGAGCCTATCAGCTGGGCGGAGTTTGGAAACATTCACCCGTTTGCACCTAAAGACCAGGTAACAGGTTATCAGGAAATTATTACCGCTCTCGAAAATTATTTGAGTGAGATAACAGGGTTTTCTGCTACCTCTCTTCAGCCAAACAGCGGAGCGCAAGGCGAGTATGCAGGCTTGTTGGTGATTCGTGCTTATCAAAAAGATATTGGACAAGGTCACCGCGATGTGACGCTTATTCCCGCTTCGGCACACGGAACAAATCCTGCCAGTGCAGTAATGTGCGGTTTGAAAGTAGTGGTGGTAGCTACCGACTCTCATGGCAATATTGACTTTGATGATTTAGTGAAGAAGACCGAAGAACACAAAGACAACTTGTGCTGCCTGATGGCAACTTATCCATCAACACACGGTGTGTTTGAAAGCAACATCAAGAATGTTTGCGATTTGATTCACGCCAATGGCGGACAGGTTTATATGGATGGCGCCAACCTGAATGCACAGGTAGGATTAACTTCTCCGGCAATTATAGGGGCCGATGTAAACCACATCAACCTGCATAAAACATTTGCTATACCTCACGGTGGCGGAGGCCCCGGCATGGGACCTATCTGTGTAGCTAAACACCTTGCTCCTTATCTGCCGGGCAATGCAGTGGTTAAAAC
>JAZKEP010000201.1:0-4437 GCA_040387015.1 Bacteroidota bacterium | reverse complement strand
AAACGGGAGGCGACAAAGCGATTCACGGGGTTAGCGCAGCTCCTTTCGGCAGTGCAAGTATTCTTCTTATTTCTTATGGATACATACGCATGCTGGGCAGCAACGGAGTAACAGATGCCACCCGTTATGCCATTCTCAATGCCAATTACATGAAAGCGCGCCTGGAAGAATATTACCAGGTGTTATATGTGGGCAAAGAACATGGCCGCGTGGCGCACGAATTGATTCTTGATTTCCGCGCCTTTAAACATACCGTTGGTGTTGAAGTGGAAGATGTGGCCAAGCGATTGATGGATTACGGTTTCCATGCTCCTACTGTTTCTTTCCCCGTTGCAGGAACCTTAATGATTGAACCTACCGAGAGTGAAGACAAAGCCGAACTTGACCGCTTTTGCGATGCGCTTATTTCTATCAAAAAAGAAATTGAAGCCATCGAGAAAAAGGAAATAGATGCTACCGATAACCCGCTGAAGAATGCACCGCACACCATCGGGGTAATTACAGCCAATGAATGGAACCATCCTTACACCCGCGAACAAGCAGCTTTCCCGCTTCCGTTTGTGTCAGAAAATAAGTTCTGGCCTAGTGTAGGAAGGGTAAACAACAGCCAGGGTGACCGTAATTTGATTTGCACCTGCCCTCCTATCGAGAGCTACGCAACAGTTTAAACCGGACTGACTAAGGATGCGCTAGCCCGCCCATCCTGTTCTTATTTTTTACCAATTTCGAAATCTTTCGATATTGGTTAGGAAGGTTATGCATCAACTCCTACTTCCTCTTGAAATGTCTCCTAAGCTTTGGCAACTGCGCTTTAACCTTTTGCAACGGTCGCATAAGCTTTCGCAACTGCTTCATAAGCTTAAAAATGAGTTGCGTAACCTTACGCAAGAGTCTTGCGAAAGGTTATGAGACAGAATTTAAAGCTTTCGCAACTGCTTCGTAAGCTTTAAAATGAGTTCCGAAAGCTTATGCGACCGTTGCGAAAGGTTACGAAGGTTTTAGGCTATCTTTTCCGATCATTTCAATGCATTCCAGGAGCTTTTTAAGCTTATTAATGCATTATACAGGCCCTATGTAAAACCGGTGAAAGCCCCGAATTACTTAATTAACTCGGCTATTTTCTCATGAAGTGCTTCGCCACGTAGGTTGGTGGCTACAATTATTCCGTCCTTATCTAACAGATAAGCTGCAGGAATTCCGTTAACGCCATAGCGCACAGCTGCTTCACTTTGCCAGAACTTAAGGTCGCTCACATTGGCTTCCCAGTTCATACCCAGGTTGTTGATGGAGTTTTTCCAGGCATTGGCTTCTTTATCAAGCGAAACGCTGTAGATGGTAAATCCTTTATCCTTAAACTTATTGTAAGCAGAAACCACGTTTGGCATTTCCATTCTGCAAGGTCCGCACCACGAAGCCCAAAAGTCCAGCAATACAATCTTACCTTTCAGTGAAGAAAGCTTGATGTTCTTGCCATCCGGAGTTTTTAAATCTATTTCAGGGGCAGGCTGACCAACGCCCACAGCCGGTGCACTTTGTGCCTGGCTTTGTTGCTTTGCCTGCTGCTCATACTTGGTATATACCTCGCGGAATTCTTTAGCATAGCTTGACTTAGGAAGTTCTTTTTCCAGGCGCTGAACAATAGCCAGGTTCTCTTTCGGGAACTTATCAACCGGAGCATTCGTGATATAAAACATAGCCACTAAAGGATTCTTTGCCGATGAGGCACTGTCTATAACCAGGCTTTGAAATTTAGCCGAAGTAGCCTGCATTTGCTGGGCGATGAAAGCCATGGTATCCTGCGATGCTCCTTGCTGACCATACATTTGGTAAGCCATGTTCCACCCCTGCATATCGCGTTGAAGGTTGCCAATTTGTTTAAATGCCGACTGAAATTCATCGTTTGACTTTGAGCCCGTTATGGTAAACGGTTCCTGGGCAGATACATCTATGTTGGCAACATATTGCGCAGGCTCTAAAAGGAAAAGGAAAAAGGTTTTTTCATCTAACTTAATACGATAAAAACCCGATTCAGAAACACCTTCCATTTTAAAGAAACCTTTGTCATCAAGCTTGGCAGAATCTACAACTGTTATTTGCTGTAAACCGAGTTTCTCGAGCATTACCGACTTTGCAGGATGGTTTTTTATAGTTCCCTGAACAGAATATTTATCACTTCCCCCGGCAAGATTACAGGCTGAAAAAAAGGTAAGGAATAGAAGAAGAAAAGAGAGTTTACGCATGTTGTTTGTTTTGTATAAAAATGGATTGATTATAAAATTAAGGATGATTATTTGACTATGCTTCCAGCAAATCGGTAATAAGTTTGTTTGTTACTTTAGGGTCGGCTTTGCCTTTTGAAAGTTTCATTACCTCACCAACGAATAAACCTAACAAACCTTTCTTACCGGCACGATATTCGGAAACTTTTTCGGGATATTTAGCAATTACCTGCTCGGCTAAGTCTTTTATCATTCCCTCATCGCTGCTTTGAAGCAGGTTCATTTCCTCGGCTATCTTTAAAGGTTCTTTACCTGTTTCTACCAACACCGGAAATATCTTTGTAGAAGCAACACTGAAATTGGTTTTACCTTCATCAATCATTGCAATCAGTTTTGCAATGTTAGAAGGAGACACTTTGAAATCCTTTATATCTATACCCTGCTCGTTTAATGAGTTCTTCACAGGGCCAAGAATCCAGTTGGAAGCGGCTTTGTAATTTTTGGTTTCAGCTAACAAGCGATTGAAATACTCCGCCAATTCTTTTTCATCGGTAATGATACGCGCATCATATTCAGGTAAACCATATTGCTGCATATACTCCTGCTTCAACTCGTTAGGGAGTTTAGGCATGTGCGCTTTTACATTGGCAATGTATTCTTCTGTAACATAAACAGGTGGCAAATCAGGCTCAGGAAAATAGCGATAATCATGCGCATGTTCTTTGCTTCTTTGCGAAAGGGTTACGCCCTTAACCGCATCAAACCCACGCGTCTCCTGCACCATCTTAGCACCTGATTCTATATCATCTATCTGCCTTATAAATTCATACTCAATAGCGCGTTTTACATTGCGCATACTGTTCATGTTCTTTACTTCGCTTCGCGGATTAAGAACATTAGTCCCTTTTAAACGAACCGAAACATTCGCATCGCAACGCATTGAACCTTCTTCCATGTTACCATCACAAATGCCCAGATAACGAACCAGCTTCTGAATCTCATTCAGGTAAGCCATTGCTTCATCACCGCTTCTGATATCAGGCTCGGAAACAATTTCTATAAGCGGAACGCCCGCGCGATTTAAATCCACTAAAGTGAAATAAGGATCAATGTCATGGATGGATTTACCGGCATCTTCTTCTAAGTGAATGCGGGTGAGGTTTACTTTAGTCTTAACTCCGTTTGCCTCTACTTCAATAAATCCGCCTGCGCAAATAGGTGTCTTATCCTGAGTAAGCTGATAACCTTTGGGTAAGTCGGCATAGAAATAGTTCTTGCGTGCAAACTGATTCTCGTAACGTATGTTGCAATTGGTTGCCAGGCCTATTTTAACTGCATATTCAATTGCAGTTTCGTTTACCATAGGTAAAGTGCCGGGGTGACCGAGAGAAAGAACACTGATATGTGTATTGGGTGCGCCTCCAAACTCAGCCGAATCACCACAATACATTTTGCTATGCGTTGAAAGCTGTGCGTGAACTTCAAGGCCTACTATTACTTCGTATTTTGAATATTTATCGTCCGCCATTTATGCAAACTTTTGCTTCAGTTTTAAAATCAAATCTTCCAACTCGCTCATACTTCCTGCACTTGCCTGCACAAAATCAGCAGGGCCACCACCTTTAATAGCAGGCGCAATTTCCTTAAGCAATTGATTGCCATTGATGCCTAAGGAAGGAGCGATACGAAGATGGACTACATTCTTGTTATTGATAGATGAAGCGAGCAACAACACAAAGCTATCCTGCAAATCAGTGGTAAGCTGAATACCAAGTTTGCGAAGTGCCTCCACCGAGTTTAAATCAACTTTGATTGAAGCATAAAACTTTACGGAACCAATGTTCTCAATTGAAGTAAGGACCTGCTTTTTTAAATCGGCAACTGCTTTATCTTCAAATTGCTGTAGTTGCTTTTTCAACTCATCGTTTTCGTTCTTCAATGAGTCAATGCTCTTCAATATATCTTTGGAACCATTTAATGCGACTGTTACATCTGCTAATTTGCTAATTGCCTCATTTGCTAATTGTATTGCCTTCTTTCCCGTCACCGCTTCAATTCTTCTAACGCCCGATGCAATAGAACTTTCAGAAGTAATCTTAAACAGACCAATTTCACCGGTGCTTTTCACATGTGTTCCTCCGCATAATTCGCGGCTGAACTTTTCATCGAAGGTGATTACACGAACAAAGTCGCCGTATTTTTCACCAAAGAGCGCCAT
>JAZKEP010000200.1:4546-9026 GCA_040387015.1 Bacteroidota bacterium | reverse complement strand
AGGTCGCGGAGACCGATGGCGTGGTCGCGGAGCCCGTTAAACTCATCGCGAAGCCTCAAATCCATCAAAAAACGACCAAAACCGTCATTTTTTACCTTTTTCTGGTTTTTAAAACGCCAAAAAATAATTTAAAATGAAGCTTAATAACTAAAAAAACAGCTAATTAATTTAGCTATGAAGCAAAAACTATAATGCTCTTTGCCTTATTATTTTTCTTAGCCCCAACATCCATTTACCATCAACAAATACAGTTTCTCAAATAAAACTATTTTAGAATCCATAACTAAAACCCTTAACAATGAATAAGCCTGTTTTCGCTTTTGTATGCACCTTACTTCTATTAATCAATGGGGCAAATGCGCAGTTTGTTCCGCAAAGTCCCGAAGACGAAGAGTTTAAGACTTTTCTAAAAAGCAAAATAACCCTCGTTAAAACAACCGGCAATGCCGTGTTCGACAGCCTGCTTGCTGACGCTTTAAAACAATATTGGAAAATAACACCCTATGAATTAGTCTCCTCCGAGGAATTGGCAAACCGCAGAGGGAAGGCCGATGTATCGTTTCTTATACCCGTTGATTTCGAAGTAACCATTACGAATAATAATTATTGGGTCACACGCTCTAACATGTCCTTGTCCTTATTAAACGGAGGTAAAAAAGAATACTATGCCACCGACCAGGTAGCCTTTGCTTGTATCGATCGAATGGCTGAATCGAACGATTACCGGAAAGACCTAAGTCTCGACTCCGCTTACCTGCGCGAAAAATTCCGAATTAAAGATATGATAGCAACTATCAACAGAGCGCTACAAATAGTTAAGGACGGTGATGGCGGAAAAATTAAAACCTCCAATTGGTATTTTGGTTCAAGTGTGGTTTCACAAACTTGTAAACCCTGTGCCAAGAGCATAAATACCATGGCAGCAGATGTTTACAACAAACAACTTCCACGCCTTAAAAACAAAACACTTTATCTCCTAAAGGAAAATTTCAGAGATACCCGCGACCTTGCCAAGGCATATCCTTATAAATTTAAAGTCGTTGATCGTAAAGAATACGCTGCCGCCATCAGCCAGGAAAGGAAAGACATTGCGTACCTCATGCTCACACACTCTTACTGGGGAGGTATCACTATTATTGACCCTTCAACACATGAATGTATTGGAGCCGTGCACATTGATAAATGCACCACTATCGATGGCAGAGACCTTCATGAAATTGTTGCTGTAATGGAGAAGGTTGAAAAAGAGAGCGCAAAAAAATAAGGCTCACCGAAGTGAGCCTGTAAGATATTAAGGCTTTACCTCAACCTTAGTGTTCTCAATCTTCTCCTTCAGTTTCACCGCCTCGTTTTCAAGGTTTCTTACCTTCTGCTCCGCAGAATCAAGACGGGCTTTTGTTTTTTCATAAACCTCCGGTTTCATTTTACCGGCCTTGTAATCTGTTTC
Source organism: Bacteroidota bacterium (assembly GCA_040387015.1). Lineage (GTDB taxonomy): Bacteria > Bacteroidota > Bacteroidia > Chitinophagales > LD1 > Bog-950. The sequence goes on along the minus strand of JAZKEP010000200.1, from coordinate 7,579 downwards.
AATTTTTGTTTTAGCATCCGCAATCTTCCCTTTCGAGGATTGAATAGTAGTTTGTGTCGTTCCCATTTTCACTTTCGAAGTATCAAGGTTCTCTTTGGCTTTGCCTTGTGCTTCTTCAGCTCTGCGTTGTCCAAATTCTTTACCACTCATATCTCCCTTGTCACGGCCATAAGCATGCCCTTTACCCGGCAATTCTTTTTCCTTTCCTTTAGCCTGACCTTCATGGTCTTTATCATCTTCTTTTTCCTTACCTGCTTCTTTATCCTTCTTATCGCCCTTCACTTTATCTTTACCCTGCCCATTCGCTTGCCCTTTGCCCTGTTCCTTCTTCTTTTCTTTCTCCGCCTTTTCTTTCTCTTCCTTCTCTTTCAATTCCGAATCGGCAGGTTTCTTTTTATTGTTGTTCTGAGCAGCGATGGGCTGAGCGGTGTAGGTCAATAAAAAAAAGAGTATCGCTACCGAAAGCATTAGGGTATGTTTTGTTTTCATCATTTTCTTAGTTTAAACTGTTTACTAAACTGTCAACCTCCTGATCTAACTCTTCAGCCTGTTGCTGCAAATCTTCCGAAGTAACTTTCACTTCAAAAGCAGCAGAATCCTCGGCTGTCATAACTTGTGCAGCTTCCTTGCTCTCACTCGAGTTATTGCAACCCGACAGTAGCAGCACAAGCAAGCCCGCAAAAAAAATGGTATTTAGTTTCATTGGTAGAATGTTTTAGGGTGAAGTAATTTTCTTAGTGCTAAACAAATATAACATCCATCGTGAATGTTTCACAACTATCTAAGTTATAGTCTTTACAGGAAGGCAATCCTCTTTACAAGGCACTCGCCAAGGTCCTTCGCTTTTTTCTGAGGAGATGAAGATGAATTTAATCGTACAGCTTCAGCACCGCACTAAAAGGAAGCCTGCAAAATCTCAACGCGACCTAACGGGCGCATCTTTTTGCCTTGCAGCTAAAAATCATGAAAAAGAAAATGATTCCGCCACGTACCTAAATTAATATACCGTCCTTTCTATCAATCAGGCAGGCAGTTCTTCATCATTTTTCTTTTTGGTGAAGTATTTCACTAGGCCGGCAATAAGTAATCCGCCACCAACTAAAATGGGTTTCAGGAATTTAAGAAGAAGTATTCCTATTTTAGCGAAGAGGCCGCTTTTTAGTAGCACGCCTCCTGTAATCAAGCCGGCAATACCGTATGCTGCTGTTTTATCTATGCCTTCATCAAAGTCGGCATACCGGTTTCCTTCATCAAAATTAATGTTAGCCAGTATCGGGTTTATTTGCGCTTTGATTTCCGCCAATTGGTTCATTTCACCAATGGCGTTCAGCACCATCACTCCCTTTCTACCGAGAATGCGTATATTATAATTAAGCGTTTCAGCGCTATCACCTTCGAATAATATTCGTTTCGCCCAATGCAGCTTCTTTTCTTTTTCATCATAGTAAGGTGCCGATGCCCATCCCGCTAACTCATAAGTAGGATAGCCGGCCTTTTTCCGCTCCGGATTTACTTCTTCTATCTGCTTCTGCATATCTTTCAATAGATCCTCGTAATCAATATCTTTTGCATCATCATCTTTTACGTGTCCGTCTTCTTCGTATGAAATTTGAATGGCCCAAGTGACAGGAACAACATTGCCTGCTTCTGAAGGGAATATCATTCCCAACGTTGACTCATTAGGTGGATTACCCCATAAACTGGATAACACGTACTGACTCTGTATCGCATTCAGAAATTTGAAGCCGTTTGGTATGCTGAACTTAGCAAGTCCAAGGCCGATGGGAATAGTTCCAACTGTGTCGTAATTAAGAAGTTGATACGCTGTCGTGTCATCTGTAACAATAGATGCAGAATCCTCCTCCATTGCTTTTGCAGTTTGACTAAAGAAGGAAAATAAAATAAACAGGACTGAGAAAAGAGACAGATGCTTTTTCATAAAAGGGTGTTTTTTAGCATGATGAATAATTAAAAGTAAAAATTCATTCCAAAAACCAATATTTTTAAAAGCCTATTGAAAGGACGGAAGAGTGTTGTCCTTGAAAAGGATTTTCGAATAAACTAAATAAACGAGTAAAGGCTGAAGGAAACTTCAGCTTTGCGGTTTTTTTTCAGTTCGCTGGATGTCATTAGAAATACGAAGCACAAGATTGCTTTGGAAAATGTTTGTCTATTGTTTACGGGGTTTTCCTCGCGATGACAGGAAAGTTTTAATCATTCAACTTCAACACCGCAATAAAAGCTTCCTGCGGCACTTCTACCCGGCCGAACTGACGCATCTTTTTCTTACCCTTCTTTTGTTTTTCGAGGAGCTTGCGTTTACGCGAAATATCACCACCGTAACATTTAGCGGTAACATCCTTGCGAATAGCCGATATACTTTCGCGCGCAATAATCTTGGCACCGATAGCAGCTTGTATAGGAATCATAAACTGCTGCCGCGGAATAATATCCTTTAGCTTTTCGCACATTCTGCGGCCAAAATCTTCAGCTTTGGTGCGGTGAATCATAGAAGAGAAGGCATCTATCTGTTCGGCATTCAATAGAATATCAAGCTTCACTAAATCACCGGAACGGTAACCGATAGGGTGATAATCGAACGAAGCATAACCGCGGCTGATGGACTTAAGCTTGTCGTAGAAATCGAAAACGATTTCGGCCAGCGGCATTTCAAAATGCAATTCCACACGGTCTTCGGTTAAGTAGCTCTGGTTAATGAGGATACCGCGCTTATCCATGCACAAAGTCATGATAGAGCCAATGTATTCGGGCTTGGTAATAACCTGGGCTTTAATATAAGGCTCGTCAATGTGGTCAATGCGGCTCACATCAGGCATGTCTGCCGGGTTGTGAATCGTAATCTGCTCACCGTTGGTGAGGAAAGCTTCGTAGCTCACCTGCGGAACGGTGGTCAGGATCGTCATGTCGTATTCGCGCTCCAAACGCTCCTGCACAATTTCAAGGTGCAACAAGCCGAGAAATCCGCAACGGAAACCGAAACCGAGTGCTACCGAACTCTCCGGTTCAAACACC
>JAZKEP010000200.1:0-4536 GCA_040387015.1 Bacteroidota bacterium | reverse complement strand
ACCAGCGAAGCATCGTTCAGTTGTAGCTTCTCTAATGAATCACGCAAGTCGGCAAAGTCATCATTATCAATCGGGTAAATTCCTGCAAACACCATCGGCTTCACATCCTCAAAACCGTGAATAGCTTTCTCGCAGGGATTATCTAACAGGGTAATGGTATCGCCTACCTTAATTTCTTTGGCATTCTTTACACCGGTAATAACATAGCCTACATCACCGGTCTTAACCGAGTCATGCGGCTCCATATCCATGCGAAGACAGCCTACTTCATCGGCAATATAATTTCCCCCTGTATTAAAGAACTTAATGCGGTCACCCTTCTTAACCAGGCCATCCATTACGCGGTAATAAGCAATTACTCCACGAAAAGAGTTGAACATGGAATCAAAAATAAGCGCACGCAGCGGAGCATCGGGGTTTCCTTTAGGAGCAGGAAGACGATTGATAATAGCATCAAATATTTGTTCTACTCCTATACCGGTTCTTCCGCTGGCGTGAATAATGTCTTCTTTCTTACAACCCACCAGGTTTATCATTTGCTCTTCCACCATCTCGGGGTTCGCACCCGGCATATCAATTTTATTCACGATAGGGATAATGGTCAAACCTTGTTCAACGGCTAAGTATAGATTAGAAATAGTCTGCGCCTGAATTCCTTGCGAAGCATCAACAAGTAGCAAGGCACCTTCGCAGGCAGCAAGGGAACGAGATACTTCATAACTGAAATCAACGTGGCCGGGTGTATCAATAAGATTAAGAACATAAGGTTTTCCCTTATGAATAAAATCCATTTGTATCGCATGGCTCTTAATGGTGATACCGCGCTCGCGTTCCAGATCCATATTATCAAGAATGGTGTCCATCATGTCACGCTGGCTCACAGTCTTGCAGGTTTCTATCAGTCTGTCGGCAAGGGTAGATTTGCCGTGGTCAATATGAGCGATAATGCAGAAGTTACGTATGTTTTCCATTGGGGCGCGAATATAGCTGAATTGAGGAATTGCAGAAAGGAATATACGTTGTTTCAGACACCAAGTGGAACCGGAACAGCAAGAATTTAAAGAAAGATACACAAGTCTCCTTTTTTAAATTACATTTGCGCCTTAAATAAAATAAACAACATGTTAAAAGGAAAAGTAAAGTTTTTTAATGACGCGAAAGGTTTTGGATTTATCAAGGACAACGATTCTGAAAAAGAATATTTTGTTCACGTATCCGGCCTCGTAAACGAGATCAAAGAAGGTGACGAAGTAACATTCGAACTTCAAGAAGGTAAGAAAGGATTAAATGCAGCTAATGTTCGTATCGCATAAGCTGATATAGTATCTATTGCAACTAATCTTTAAAGCCCCGCAATTATGCGGGGCTTTTTTGTTGCCTAAATTCTAAAACACGAAGTTCTTAGCCTTGTCAGGTAAGGGGAAACCCTCATTTTTTGAGGGAAAGCCCTCAATCTTCCCCCATTACTAATCATTCAACTGTTACAACAACGTACTACTCTACTTTTCCGTTATAATTGTCCCGTTTTTCACACCACAATTGACTTCTATGGGCGTTAAAATTGTTATAGCTGATGATCAACATGTAAATCGAAAAGCTGCCGTTCACTTTTTGCAATCACGCACCGATTATGAAGTATGTGCACAGGCTGCTAACGGCTCAGAAGCACTTAATGCCATAAAAACTTTCAATCCGGATATCCTCCTGCTCGATCTCAACATGCCTGTCATGGATGGGTTCGAGGTACTCGAAACTTTACAGAAAGAAAGGTTGCCGGTTAAAACAATAGTTGTTTCCATGAACGACAATCCAAAGCAAATTGCCCGTTGCTGGGAGTTAGGAGCGCGCGGTTTCCTGTCTACCTTTAATGGTACCGATGAAGAACAGACTGCCATTGACAGCGTAATGCAGGATGGTTTTTATTTCAATGCCCAGTCCAATACAGCTCTTCTTTCAGATATTGCTCGGCTGAAAAAATTTGAACCGCGGTTTGACGCTTTTACGGTTCAGTTTGACGAAGAACAAATGCGTGTGCTCCATGCCTATTCTCGCCAATTGTCTAACATTGAAATCGGAGAAGAAATCTGTGCCAGCGATGGAAAGGTAGAAAGGATAAAGGCAGGGATGGTTGCAAAACTAAAAGTGAAAAATTTTATGAGTGTTTTCATCTTTTCACTTCAAAAAGGCATCCTTAATTTAGATGAAATACCTATTCAACCGAGGAAAAATATCACAGAGGGTAATTGATCAGGCTTACGACAATATACCTGCAATGGTGGCGGATAAATAAGAGGCAAGTGTCCCACACATCAAGGCCTTGAAACCTAGTTTCGCTAAATCCTTTCTACGGTCAGGGGCAAGTTCACCTATACCCCCTACTTGTATAGCAATAGAACTGAAGTTCGCAAAACCACAAAGTGCAAAGCTCACAATCACCAATGCCTTGGGTGAGAGCGAATGAGCGGCAATCATAGGAGCAAGATTTGCATAAGCTACAAACTCATTAATCACTAATTTGGTTCCTAGCAAGGTACCCACTGTATGCGTTTCTGCGGAAGGCACCCCCATCACCCAGGCAAATAGCGAAAAGAAAGAACCAAAAATAGAATCAAGTGTAAAGTTGTTAAGGTTAATTCCGATGATACTTAAATCCATTCCGGTACCCGAAAGCAATACTCCTATCTTAATCAAAATAGCATTTATCAAAGCTATCAGGGCTATAAAGCCAATAAGCATGGCAATAACATTCAACGAAATCTTCAAACCGTCTGTGGCTCCATGCGAAATAGCATCCAGAAGGTTCGCGTGAACTTTTTTAACCTCTAGCTTAACGGCACCTTTGGTACTACTTTCTTCGGTCTCGGGCCATACTATTTTTGCTATGACAAGAGAGGCCGGTGCTGCCATAATACTGGCGGCCAGTAAATAGGAAGCCGGAACCCCCATAGAAATATAAACGGCCATAACTCCGCCAGCTATACATGCCATACTTCCACTCATACTCGCTAACAGTTCGCTCATGGTCATCGAAGAGATGTAGGGCTTAATCATTATTTGTGCCTCCACTTGCCCCACAAATGTAGAAGCTACATTGGATAGCGCTTCACTTCCTGAAACGCGCATTAGGAAATGCACCGCCCGGGCAATGTACGAAACTATAACTTGCATGATACCCAAGTGATAAGCAATGCTGACCAGAACTGCAACGAAAATGATAGTTGGCATAATGCGGAACATGAAAAGAAAACTATACTGGTCACCGAAAATAGGGTGTAACAACTCAGGGCGCATCAATCCACCAAATACAAACTCACCACCTTTATCCGCCATTTCAAGCAAGCGCTTTATTTTGTCACCAACATACGCAAACGAATTCTGGCCGATATTGGTTTTCAGTACAAAAAGAGCAAGCGTAAGTTGTAAAGCCAGGCCGCTTAGTACCAAGCGAAGATTAATGGCTTTTCGATTGTTCGACATCAGGAAGGCAATACCCAGTATAACCGCTATTCCTATAAGCCCTGTGAATCTCTCCATGTTGTGTTGATATATTCAAACATAAACTTATTAGGTGGGTTGGCAAATAATAAAGGCAGCCAAATGGGCTGCCTTTATGTAGAAATGCGTTTATGATTAATCTTCAAATCCTTCGGCAAAATCAGCAGGAGGTGTTGGCGCGGCAACTTCAGCTCCCTGATTTGCGTCATCCGTTTTGCGACTCATCTTTGCTTCCAGACTGAGTGTGGCGTGAGGGACAATACGCAGTCTTTCTTTAGGAATAAGTTTACCGGAAATACGGCAAATACCATAGGTTTTATTTTCTACCCTAACTAAAGCAAGCTCTAAGTTGCGGATGTACTGATGTTGTCTAGAAATCTGGTTCATTAGAGTTTCCATTTCCGAAGTATCAGTACCCTCTTCCATATTCCAGGCTTTGCTGCCAGCCTGGTTATCGTTATGGTTTTCAAGAGCTTCTTTAAGGTATTTTAATTCCTCACGCGCGGTTACCAATTTCTTATCAATCAGGTCTTTAAATTCTTTCAACTCTTCATCACTGTATCTCATATTTATTTCTTTAGGTGCAACATATTTTTTTAATGTTGGCTTTAGTTGAGGCTTCGGTTGTGTCACATACAACGGCTTTTTAGTCAACTGCGGCACATCTCTCCTTACTTTCTTCTCAAATGCACTGGGAATCGGCTTCCCGTCTCTACCAAGTTTTGCCGGCTTCGGTGCCTTTATTTTTTTCTCTTTTACTTTTGGCGTTGCTTTAACTTTTACTTTAGCAATTACCTTGCCTACAGCTTTTGCTTTTTTTGGCTTAACAACTACTTTTTTCTTAACAACGGGCTTAGCTTTTACAATTTTCTTAACTGCTTTAGCAGCTTTTTTCACTACTTTCTTTACTGCTTTCTTGGGAACTTTTCCTTTAGGTTTGGCAACTACCTTTTTCTTGGCTATGGGCTTAGCTTTGGCGGCAGCTTTCACAACTTTCTTTGTTTTAGCTACAACTTTTTTTACCGGCTTAACACTTTTCTT
>JAZKEP010000199.1:0-2937 GCA_040387015.1 Bacteroidota bacterium | reverse complement strand
CGATTAAGGCATCGGGTTCATCGGGGGTGATAATGATATTTTTACCGTTTCTGGTTTGCATAAGCACCCAGTTTTTGCGCTGGGTAGCAAACCAAATCATACTTCCGATTTTGCTATTGTAAAATTTACCGAAGTATCCGAAGAAACCACCTACCCCGAAGGTGCGGATGGAATATTTCATCGTAGCATCATCTACCCTGTCACAACTGCTGATGTCGCCTTTGGGATAAGTAAAGGAACGAAACAAAGATTTGACCTGAACAGTGCCATTGTTTACCACATAAAAGCGCGGATGAAAGCCATAGGTAACTACCAGGGCCAAGGCCATAAACACAATAAGCCCAATTGAAAAGTAACTGAAGCCGTGATTATTAGTAATAGATGCAACAGAAACACCTATGAGCGCCATAACAACAATAGCCGTTACAATTTTGCTAAAGGAATCGAAAGATGCAGTGAATTTCATAACCCGAAGATAGAAAATAGGAATTATTAATAGGGAGAAACTTGAGAATGACAACCTCTCCCAACGGGTTTTTATAAAACTGACACTTCAACAGACCGGATGAGCAAAGCTGAAAGGCTACTGCTGGGCTTTCTTGCGGGCCCTCCACCAGAAATAACCTATGGTGCCGATAATGAGGTAGGGGGTAAAGAAGAGATACATTACTCCTTTGTTAATTCCGTCTGAGTTTGTTGAGCCTGCATCTCGGGAACTCTCAGCGGTTGCCTGACACATGGAGCACTGAGCGTGAATAGGAGAATAGGAGAATGTGAGAATAAAGAGAATGGAGAAAATAGATAAAAAGCGTTTCATACCTCAAAGTTAAGTGTAATAAGGAGAAATTAAAAGATAAACCAGCACACCGGTAATTGATACATATAGCCAAAGCGGAAAAGTATAACGCACAATTTTTTTATGCTTAGCAAACTGGCCGCTCAAACTTTGATAAGCTGTGTAAAGAATAAAAGGAAGAATAAACGCAGCTAAGATGATATGCGTAATAAGTATAAAAAAGTAGAAGTAACGGATATTTCCTTCCCCTGCGAATTTTGTTTCCTGCGCAAACAAATGATGAGCGATGTAAGAAACCAAAAACAAACCGGATAAAAGAATGGCAGTGAGCATCACATTTCTGTGTTGCAGATATTTTTTCTGGCGCACCAATATGAAACCAACAACAAGGAGAATAGAAACCGTTGAGTTGATAAAGGCGTTCGCTTTGGCGAATATGTGCGGGTCAAACGGCAACTCTATTCCAAGATACATTTTAGGCAATGCTGCCACCACTAAAAACACAACAACTGAAACTATTCCTATAACTCTATAAGCAAGTTTGTCGTTTTTCTCAATCGAAGCCTGAAGCATGTAAACTCTTTATTTTTTTCTATTGAAATTGTATCCTTTCTCGGTGTCGCGAAGCAGCAATACAATATCGCCCATTAACTGGCTCACCCGGTTACTGTCAACCCCGCTGTAATATCCACGAATATTTCCTGTCTGGTCTACCAACACAAGTTTTTCGCTATGAATAAATGCTTCCGCCCCTCCGTCTTCATCATCTTTTGCTGTGATAAAAAAACCGTTGCGCGCAAGATTGAAAATATCTTCTTTCGAGCTACGAAGAAAGTACCACTTTCCCGGAATGGCGTTGTATCTATCGGCATATCTTCGCAAAGCCTCTAAGGTATCTTTAGCAGGATCTACACTAAAAGAAACGATCCTGAAATTACGGTCCTTTACAAATGCCTGCTGAACCCGCTCCAGACTGCTGTTCATTTTAGGGCAAATACCGGGGCAAGTAGCGAAGAAAAATTCAGCCACATAAATATTTCCATACAGGGAATCAAGTTCAAGCGAATCGCCACTTTGTGTTTGAAGTTTGAAGTTGGGAATAACGTGATAAGTGGAGTCCATCACTTTGTCTCCTTTGTCATTGGTTACCTCCTTCAATCCGGTGCCAAACATTTTATGCGGTGCTTTGGGGCGGGGAATTTTAGCAAGCGGCTTAAATACAAGCAGAAAAAATACAGGGAGTACTAAAACAATACCAAGGGCGAGAATTTTCAGATTTTTTTCTTTCATTACCTTTTACAAAGTGGGTGCAATGATACGCTAGAAAATGCAGAAAAGAGTTTACCAAGTTGGCTTTAACGTAAGTTTAGTTTATGCTTACATTCGCAGCGCATGAAAAGGAGTTTACTTCTAGCCATTCTATTTTTAATTTTCAACTTACCTGCTTATTCTGAGGATTTTCGGAGCGACACTGTTGACATTCGTACGTATCAGTTGCACCTTGACCTTTCCAATTTTACTACCAAGATTCTGTATGGCGATGTGACTATGGGCTGCAAAGCAAAGATGAACGGAGTTAGCGGTATCCGTCTCGATTTACAGCAATTGATTGTGGATACTGTGGTGGTTGACGGCTACTATGTTCCTTACAGTTACAACGATACCCTTCTGGATATTGATATGCTAAACACCTTCAACATTAGTGATTCATTTACGCTTCGAGTTGTTTATCATGGTCATCCCTTACAGATGCCGGGCGATTTTGGCGGATTTTATTGGAATAATGCTTACGCTTTTAATATAGGCGTAAGCTTTTTAGCCGACCCACATAACTACGGAAGAGTTTGGTTTCCTTGTTTCGATAATTTCAGAGAGCGCAGTTTGTTTGAATATTTCATAACCACAAAGAATATCCATAAAGCATTTTGTAATGGCTTGTTGCAAGGTGTAACCACATCAGGGATTACTAAAACCTGGCATTGGAACCTTAACCAGGAAATCCCCTCTTATCTCGCCTCGGTAGCAGTATCTGATTATCAAACGCTAACCGATACTGTTCACGGAATTGGTGGTGTAAAGGAAATTCAACTGGTAGCCCGCACAACGGATACTACTGCCCTGAAAAATCTTTTTGTGCACTT
>JAZKEP010000198.1:0-10981 GCA_040387015.1 Bacteroidota bacterium | reverse complement strand
TGGCTGTATTTTCTTTTCGGGAAATTGGGGATACAGCGGAGTGAGATAATCGAGCAAGGCGACCGAAGCTGCAGGCACCTTAAAATAAGGGGAGTGGGCGTATTCTTTAAGCCGCTTGAACTGGGGTTCGCTAAAAGCCTTGAGGGCTGTGGTTAGTTTACAGAGGTGCATAGTGGATGGTTTATATACTTATGAGCAGCAGGATGTTTTTATCCTTCTGCAATTATTTTTTTAGACCAAAATCTCTAAAAACTATTCAGGTAGTGTGAGGGCCTGAAACATAAGCTGCACGTGTGTTAGCACTTTCTTCTCATTCAAATATATGTATTAAAATGAGCATTCAAAATCTAAAAAGGGTAAAAATTTGGGTTTGGAAGTAGGGGAAATGCGGATATATGTTTGCAGAACACTAACGAAAAAGCCGAAAAACTGTTATTGAAGAGAGTAGGCAGAAAAAATATTTATAGCCCATGAAAAGAATTTTACCTATGCTACTATTAAGTGTTTTAAGTTTTGTAACTGTAAAAGCCCAAACGCAAACCGGTTCGGGAACATCGTTTAAACAGATTAGTGGCAACTCTGACAAAGTAATTACTGAAATCCCCGACTCAACAATCAGTGAAAAGATAGCAGAGTTAAAACAGGTTGCTGATTCATTAAAAGAGACTAGTATCAAATCTGCTGTGAAATCCGCGGATAAGGTTGCTGCGAATGAAATAGCTAAACTTAAAAAAGACTACGATTCTCTATTATCTTATCATTTCAAGATTTTAGATTCTATTCAGACTTTAGATTCTATTCAGAAGGCTGCGACTACAGCAAAAGCAGATACAACTCCGAAAAAAAATGCACCATGTGCTGCAGAAATCTCATTTGCAATAACTGGCGATGGGGTCAATAAAGTGATTTTAGTATCACAAACAGACACCGGCCGAACGACTTCCTTTTTACTGAAAGATGTTAATCTGGCCAACTTTACTTCCGGTTTAAAAAAGGCATGGAAAACCCTTTGCCCTGATTTTTCTGATACCATAACAGATGATGAATTTAAAGTTCTATATCCGGTAAGAGATAAATACGATGAGCTTACAGAGCAGGCTTTGCGGGTTAGTCACCAACCTGTGGCCGGTGATATTACTACCTACAAAAATATACCGGTGTACATCAATTACAAAAATCCATCATACGGTCCAGTTTTTAAGAAAAAGCTGGAAAAGGTGAGAGAGAAACTGGAAGATATACAAGCTGATATGAATGAATACAGCACGCACGAAAAGTTTGAAAGCAAGGAAAATGAAATAAAGGCCATTCAAAAGGGAATAGACTCTGTTGAGCAGTATACCAACAGGCTTAGTGAAAGAAAGGAAGAGGTGAATGCCCGGATTGGGGAGTTGGAAGCAGATATGGATGAAAAGAAGGGGTCTATAGATGATTACCAACTACAGATTGAAGGGTTATATCTTCTTATTAATGACTCTATCAGGAAGGAATCCAAGCTTATAAATGAACTTAAAAGTTATATTGATGGTAGCAACGAGGAGATCAGGTTTATTCAGGAAACGCATACTACCGACAGCCTGAAAAAACTAGTAGCGAGCAAGGTGAACAGTATAAAAACAACTATCTCTGTTTATGAGCAGGATATTAAAACCGCCACCGGAATAATTAATAATTTACCTAAAAAGCTTGCTTCTGATACGGTTGTGCTGCACACCTCTGCCGAAAAGCTGCGTAAGGAATATGGCGAATTTGAGAAAGTAAGAAACCCATGGCTGGATACCATTAAAGCTATTGACCGGCAGTTGGCGCGATATAAAAGAGAAAAGAAGTATGATAAAATGAAAACTGATGTAGCTTTATTAAAGGCTAAAAAGGAAGAATACGTTCCTGATTTAAAAGGTGAACTGACAGGATGGATAGGAGATATACAGGAACAGATTGATTATTTGAATAAACAGGTGGGTAGGGAGCATAAAAGACAACGGTTGAACATTAAGCCGTTGATAAAGGAATTAACCCGGCAGATAAAGGCGTTGCAAGAGGAAGAAATTAAGTTGACCACAGGCCACCTTTTTATACTGCCGAATAATGACCGGGCAGGTTTATATGCGGCCCAGGTATTTTCGCAATCACTCTTGTTACCGGCACTTATATCGCAGCGGGTGCAGGTTCCCGATCCGAAGTTGGGTCACGGACATTTAGATTCCGCGATTAGCATTATTAAACAGTTACTTTTAAAGCTTCCTATTTCGGGTTATTCGGTGCGGGCGGTATCGGGTTCGGCCAGCGTAAATGGTGGTGCCAGCAAAAGCAAAGTGGTGTTTCAGGACGGATGTTTAGAAAACATTCAGGTGGAAGCCATTCAAAATGGCACGGGGCAGGCGTATCTTTTTCAAAATGCCTACGGCATTCCGCTGCAATCGCAAATGGATATCAGAAATTTACAGTATATAAGACTGTACGAAAAAAGCGGTTCCAGTTATATCCTGCTCAAAGATGCTTTCAGTTACGTTAAAAATCCCGAGCAGTACCGCAGGGATTATTCACCCTCTGATACGGTAATAGAACTAAACTTTGACAGCAACAAAATCCGCCACTCGGTATATAAAGAGGCGGGCATGCGTTTCTTTGATGTTCGCCTTTATACCGACCTTGCGGGTATAGGTGAAGATAACCCCAACGGATTAATTCAATTTGAAATATCGCGCAGGTTCAACCTGGTTTCGAGACGCTGGCAATGGGGGGGCTTAGGTAAAGGGTGGAATTTTGGGTTCTTCAGCTTTATTACTCCGGGTGTTGTTGTCAGTAAAATCGAAAACAAAGAGCGCTACCTGGTTTCTGATTTTCAAGTAAGAAATGATAGTACAAAGAGATTTGCCACCACTCTCGAAATTTATCGTCACCAGGCATTAAGCGTGGGCTTTACTAATAACATCGGATTTTTAGATGCCCCTTCGATGAAGTCAACCTTCTATATAAACAGTGGCCTATACTACGGACGCACTCCTATGCGCGACTCCAACATGGTGTTTATCGACACGCTGAGCGAGTACCGTAAGGACAATACCGTTCGCAACTATGCGGTTAATACCCTTCAATGGCAGCCTTCTTTTACCATGCAGGTATTTGGCGATGGTAGAGCGGGTTTCAGTTTATCTGATTATGTAACCTTCTTTAAAACTTTTACCAGCGACTTTACGGTAGTTGGAAATTTGAAAGATATAAGCGATGCCAGATTTAATCGTGCACCCCCTGGCCCGCAGGATTCGGGTGGAAGAAGCCTGAAGGAAAAAATTGAAGCAAGGTTCTGGGAGAAGGACTTTGCTATGAACACCTTTGAGTTGTTTGCCTTTTTCAAACCTTCGCCAAAAGATTATGGAAAAATGTTTTTCCGCTACCGCTTTACCAGCGCCATGCGCGATGTGACCAACAATTTCCATCAAATTCAGCTCGGCTACCAAATAACCTTTGATCCTATTAAACTAATTAAGAAATAATCATGCACCCCTTGCACTCCGCCCCCTTCTTCTTCAATCTTAGCGGCAAGCACTTCAAAATGCCGTGTTTTAGATTTAGCGGTGCGGGAAATACCTTTGATACCACGGGATATTACTTTACCGGCACGGGAAATATCTTTAATACTACGGGATTCTGCTTTAACAGCACGGAAAATGTGTTTAATACCACGGGGTTCTTCTTTAACAGCGCGGGAAACAACTTTACTGCTGCGGGAAATAACTTTAGTATTCAGGGTAAGGTATTTAGTGTTGCGGGTCATGGCTTTAATAATTCTGGAAAAGTTTATAGTGCTGCGGACTTTCCCGCAGCACGACAGCATAGATACCGTGCGCGACAGCTTCAACACAGGCAACCGCGATCAAAACCTGCTGGAGAGTGACCGCCCCGAAATAAGTCAGGGAAGAGTAATAATAAACAACGACCTGTATAAAATAACCGACCGGGTAGTAAAAGCGGCAAAAAGCATCTACAAAACTAACCCCGCCAAACTGGGCCAATACATTTACAACCCACCTGTGAAACATCGCGTGCCCGAAGAAGGACTGGTGTTTGAAGGCACCCTCAATGCCAGCGAAATTGCCAACATCAACCTCGAAAATCTTCAACTGGCAACCACCGATATAGTACTGATGGAGGGCATGGGCTCTACCTTCAATTTCTTTTCGGCAGCTGCATCCGACAACGGGCAGGCAGGGGCAGCTATACTCGACACTGAGGGTGCACCACAACAGCGTACCGTTGGCGACCTGATTAACGAAATAGGAATTTCTGATTTGAAACCCTACTTCAACACGCAAAATACCGGCATGCTAACGGGCATTTATAAAGTAACTATTACCAGAGGAAGTTAAAATGGATTGGATGCTGATAACAGAAAAACAAAACCCTTCTTGGAGTACAAGAAGGGTTTTTTGTTTTGTGATTTCGATGGGATTCGAACCCATGACCCATACATTAAAAGTGTATTGCTCTACCAACTGAGCTACGAAATCGAACCGTGCCGTTTAAAACGGAGCGCAAATATAACCGCTTAGACTAAAAATAAAATAGTGTGTGGAAAATTAGCCCACTTTATTTTTATCAGCCTGTTTAGTTGGGAATAATAGTCGGAAATAAAACAAGGGATCCTTTAGCCGGGAACGCATATCCAGGTCGTCAAACATGCAGGAAATGGTTTCACTTAGCATTGGATTACTATTCGCTTTTCGCACCACCAGGTTAAACAACCAAGGGAAATTTACCAATTGCTGCATGCGATAGGACAGGAGAAGTTCGCTCCATAGCCTGCGGTATAAATCTTCATCATATTGCCTGATGAAGCGAGCCGAGAAGTTATTCTGCTGTAAACATTTTTCAATTTGATTGGCTGCATACATGCCGCTCATCATGGCATTTCCTATTCCTTCGCCAGTAAACGGATCGATTAATTGAGCAGCATCTCCGCAAAGCATATAGTTGTCGCCCGACAAGGCTCTCTTTTTAGAACCTAAGGGCAGGCCAAACAGTTTTACATCGCCTATCGATTCAGCGGCAGCAAATCGGGCTTTTATTGTTTCATTGTTTTCGAGAATGGATTGAAAGGCTTTTTTGAGGTTTATTTTTTTTGCACTGAGTTTATCAGCACGCATACCTATTCCAATGTTGGCCATGCCATTGGGTAAAGGGAAGATCCATAAATAACCGGGAAGTATTTCTTTTAAGAAGTGGAGCTCAATAAAGTTCTCGGCATCTAAACCGCTTACATTTTTATAGTAAGCACGCAAACCAAAACAATTATGTGCAGCTTCCGTTTTTAAGCCTGCTATATCTTTAGCAAAGGAGGAATAAGCGCCATCGCAGGAGAGGAGAATTTTTGCACAGAATATTTTCCCATCTTTTGATGCAGCAGTAATTTGGTTCTGCTGCCTGGTGTAACTCCTTATTTCAGTTTCTTCGAATAATTGAATGCCGTTATCCTTTTTTATTTTTTCAACCAGCCAGTTGTCAAAGTCTAAGCGCTTAGCTATAAAGCCGGGGGCGGTTTTCTTTTCCTTTTTCGTTTTGAAAGGAACCCGCAATGATTCTCCGTTAGGAGCTACAAAAGTTACTCCCCATGAGCCAAGGAAATTAGTATCATGTTTTAATTCATCAACAAACTGCGGGTTGAGTTTATTCAGTACTTCTATAACCTTTCCGCTTAGTGCATCACCGCAAATTTTATCGCGCGGAAATTTCATCTTATCGACAATGACAGAAGTAATACCTTTTTTTGCGAGGAAAAGGGCTGCACTTGCACCGGCAGGGCCGGCACCTATAATTAAAACATCTGTGTGGATGGGAGACATGCTCTAAGTCCCCCCTTGGGGGTATTGAGTATTAGAAAGAAGTACCTAAACGGAAGTATAGTCCAGTACCGGTATAATGCGATGGGGCTACCAAACCAATGAGGTTTGACGTACCTACGGCAAAATCAAAGTATTTCCAGGATTTAGAAAATTCAACGCCCAGATTAAATAAACTGTAGTTGCCGGCTCCACCGGTAACCGAAAAGACCATGTCAGGTTTGATGAAATAGTTTGCTTTAACAAAACCATAAATCAGATATTTTGAAAAGTGTCGGTATTGTAAGCCGCCCGTCAGAACGAGTTTATTATGAAGAAGCGGTTTCGAAAAAGCGAGTTGTGCACTGAACGGAACAAAGAGCGTATACTCATTAGAACTCTTTGCAGGCAGATTGGCTTTTGCCGTACTATCCAGGTTTAAGTTATCGAAGGTTTGACTGCTGAAAGAAGTAAAGTCGGGAATTCCTATACCTTGAAAATGAACCATTTTAGTGCCGTTATAATTCATTGGGTTCTTTTTGAATTTCATAAACCCAACATCAAATACATCCAATGTAAGTTTCCATTTGTCGCGGTTCATGAAGCCAAGGTTAAAATCGCCCGAACCACCAATGCCATTGAAGTCGGTAAACGAGGTGCCTCCTTCTTTAGAATTATTGAAAGTAAGATCATAGTTAACGTCAATATACTCACCATCCGGTGCGGTATAAAGCCAGGAATCTTTTGTAGATATATCCTGATTGTTGATTACCTGAAGAAGAGAAAGCCCCGCTCCAAATTGCATTTGATAAGTGCCGTAATCAATTTTCTTTTTTATACCTACTGCTATTTGATTGTAAATGAAATTCTGAAAGCGGATATTGCTTAAATCTATAGTATCGTTCTCGAACATAGCGTTTCCATAAAAAGCTAACTGGTAAGCTTCCTTAGGAGCTAAAATGTTTCTCATCTGCCGATGATGGTAGCTTACGTAGAAAAAGCCATCCCACTTTTTCAAATATCTTTTATAAGTAATTCCGGTTTTCATGAAGTCTTCAAACCGTAACTGATCTTTCATTCGCTTAGTTCCCCTGTCTTTAACCGATTTGCTGACCGCACCCTTAAAAATCATGCTGTAGGCAATGCCTACCGGAACGGAATTGGAATTAGCTGCATAATCAAAATCAATTGTTATTCTGTTGTTGGCTCCTTCTCTAAGGTCTTCATTAAAGACGTTAGTAATGCTGGAAGATGTATAGTTGTAAAGAAGCGGATTAGGTTTTATAGATGCTGTGTCTCTTGCTTCTGAAAGCGTTTTGGTTGAGTCTTGAGCTAGAAGGCTGCTGTTTAGTCCGATTAGCAATAGTCCTAAAAAAAAAATCTTCATCGTGGGGGTGCTCTTTATTTCGCTTATCTAAGATTAAAAATTAACACCAAGGTCATAATTGAAACGCGCAGTGAAGGTGATATCTAATTTATAATCGCTGTAAATTTTCAAATATTGACCATTGCAGATTGAATTGTTGGAGACAGTTGAAAAATCAGCAGTTATTACAGCATGCCTGGCGCGTTTTATATTTTTCATTCTATCTTCATTCACATAAAGAGGTATCTTACTACGTTTAGGATTTTCAACTTTACACGCGGTATTCAAATCAGCTCCTGCAACAATCGAATTAATCAACATTGTATCTACGGCATTCCAATTTTCGTCATAGGCAACCATGGTAAGTGCCGCCTCAATCGGATATTTGTTCTGTGCAATTAAATTTATAATTCCATCAGAAATACCGGCAACATTGGTGTTTGTCTTGCTGAGGTCAAAATCAAAAGTGTCCTTTAATAACAGGTTATTAGCAATGAGGGATAATGGAATATCCGCATTTAAAGAAATTTTCATACCGCTTTCCAGATAAGCGAAATCGCGATACTGCCCGGTGTTTCCTGCTAAATTGGTTTTTACTTCTACATCGTATTTTAATTTGTTTGGCAAAATGCCTAGCAGGTCTTTAATATTTGAATTGCTGTTATTGATTGCAAATGAATTGGTCGATGCCAGAAAATTACCGGTATGGGGCGGAGCCGGGAATTCAGTAGCCCTGTTAATTAAGAGGGGTTGTCCTAAAACAGAACCTGTTAGATTTCTGCTTCCGTTATTTGGGCTAATGGCGGTAAGACCGTTGATCTTAATTAACCCATCAACACCAATTCCATTTTCAACAGTAAAGTTCATGTTCACTTGTTCTAAGTCAAGTGATCCGCTTTTGAAAATATCAAGAAATGAAAAGTCAGCGCTGTCAATCGCAATCAGGGTATCCTTCCCTATATAGCCTTTAATGTAGTTGGGAGCCACGTTTTGTATGGTATAGCGAATATTTAAACTATCCGCCAACGTAATATGCGCCAGTTGACCGGTTGAATCGGCATGTGCTATAATAGTTTGGGTGTAAGTATTAAATTTTGTCCCGTCTTTTCCGGTAAGGTTAATTGAGTAGCCGGCTACATCAAACAAGCTATCAATATTAACCTGTTGACCAGGCAAGGCGGCCGGCACTGTTGTGCGGGCGGTTAAAGGTCTTCCATATCTGTCGAAGGCACCTTCAAGAATGTAAGTGAGTTCCAACTGCTGTTGAATGGAACTGGAAATAAAAACATGCAATTGACCTTGCCGTGCATCTACGTAAGTGAGCTTTCTATCCCCTATTTCCTGCACAATTTCCTCTGTAACTTTTAAAACATCCTGCTCGGGAAAAACAGCAATGGCATCGGATGCTCGCAGGTTTCCTATTTGCATATAAAGTTTAACGTAATCTGCAGTATCAATTAATACAGGAACCCCATTGCTTCCGGGAGAATCTAAGTTTACCAGTTTAATAGTCAGATTTCCTTCTACTGTTTTACCGGATATATCCAGTTCGTGCCAAATGGAATCATTTGCACCAATGTAGGGGATGTTATGTGAAAGAACTAAGGTGCCGCTGGTTGCATTTCGCAGTTCCAAGGTCACATTCTGAATGGGTACCGGGAAATAGTTGTTTACACCCAAATAAATAGTTCCTCTGGAAAGAGTAGCCCGTTGAAAGAATTGCGAACCATCAAATTGAAAAATATCGGAACTGAATCCTGACACTGGCGGAAGGGCAGTATAACTTCCGTTTTGCGATATTATCAGTTGACCCAGATAACGAATAGCAGCATCTGCGCTCAGAAGCATGTTTTGAGCAAGATAGCCAAAAGAAATATTATAGTTTACAAATTGACTGGGAAGACTGAGCGAATCAAGGGTGAATTTTTGCCCAACAGAAGTATCGGGAATGTCTAAAACCTGATCGGTAAGATTAAGCTCATACAATACTTTATTTATGCTAAGAATAAGTTGATTATCAATGCCGGTTTTTACAAGGGAATCATCTTTTACAAGATTTTGAAGCGACATGGATGTGGTGGCTATAGGTACCAGCAATTCAGTATCCCAATTTGTTCTTCTGTCTTTTTTGCACGATGAAAAAAGAATGGACAAAACCAGTATAGCAAATACTAAAGGGAGTGTTTTCTTTATCATTTCTAAATTCAAGCTCTGCAAGATAACGCAACTAAATTCATTTTTTCAAATGGCATGTCAATTATTCTACATTTGGTTTTTGAAAAAATAATTCATGCCTCATTATGCTCTTGGCCTTCTGGATATTCTGACGGCAGCGCTGTTCATCTTTTTCTCTTTTCAGCAGTTTAAGAAAAATAACTTCCAATTCTCAGCCCTCTTATTAGTAGTAGCAGCTTTTGTACTCAGGGCCTTTGTTGCTTCCGATCTATATCTACATGAATGGGATGAAAGATACCATGCTTTGGTTGCAAAAAACCTGATGGATAATTTCTTAGTTCCCAAACTTTATTCCATTCCATTACTTCCATATAGCGTATCCGACTGGTCTTCAAATTATATCTGGCTTCATAAGCAGCCTCTGCCCTTATGGTGCATGGCCATAAGTATGAAGATATTCGGTGTAAACGAATGGGCGCTCCGGTTCCCATCCGTCTGTATTTCAAGTATAGGAGTTTACTTAACTTATTTCATCGGCAAACAACTTTTCAGCGAAAAGGTTGGCTTGCTGGGTGCATTTTTTCACTGTATCAACGGGTTGATGATTGAAATGACGGGAGGAAGAATTGCTACCGACCACATAGACGTTTTCTTCTTCTTCTTTGTGGAGTTAGGTGTCGCTTTTTCTATTGTAGTTTTTAAGGAAAAGAAACGCTACCTAAATGTTATTGTAGGCGTTTGTATCGGTTTGGCAGTGCTGAGTAAATGGCTGCCAGCATTCACCGTAGCTTTGGTTTGGCTCATTTTAAATTATGAAAGCAAGGCTTTGGGCAGAACAGCCTTAGGTCTGGCTTTGGTGGTTCTTACTTCGCTGGCAGTTTTTTTGCCTTGGCAACTGTATGCCCATTCCACTTTCCCTTTGGAATACGCCAGTGAAATGCAGCATAACTACAGACACATTATTGAAACGCTTGATGGTAGGGAAGGAGGGCCCTTTTATTTCTTTAATAAACTTTTTATCACACTGAATGAGTTTATCTGGATTGCTTTTGCCTGGTTTATCTATAAAGCATTTCAGAAGAGTAACTCGCGAAATCGTCTGGCACTGGCAATTTGGATATTGATTCCTTTTATCTTTTTCAGTATAGCTAAAACAAAAATGCAGGGTTATTTGCTTTTCGTGTATCCGGCCCTTTTTATTGTGTTAGCAGAGTTCTGTCTTTTTCTTTTAGAAAAGAAAGCTGATTCGAAAAGATGGAAGTTTCAGCAGTTGATTGTTATTGTGCTTGTTTTTCTTTCAGTTCGGTATAGTATCGAAAGAATAAAACCCTTTCAGGATCAATCAAAACAATTGACGTGGGCCAACGAATTCAGGAAATTGGAAAAGCAGGGTGCCGAAAAGAAAGTTTACCTAAACGTGCGGCACTGCATTGAAGGAATGTTTTATACCAACTCAATTATGTACGGATACATGCCTACTTCTGAACAGATTGAAGAAATGAAAGCTAAAGGCTACGAAATAATCGTTAATCAGA
Source organism: Bacteroidota bacterium (assembly GCA_040387015.1). Classification (GTDB taxonomy): domain Bacteria; phylum Bacteroidota; class Bacteroidia; order Chitinophagales; family LD1; genus Bog-950. The sequence continues at coordinate 86 of JAZKEP010000198.1, read as the reverse complement.
ATCCTGAACTCTGATTTGTCCTGTAAGTTTTAAATCTCTTTTTAGAAAATAGCACATATTGTTGTAGCCTATTTCTCTCTACTTTG
>JAZKEP010000197.1:0-4912 GCA_040387015.1 Bacteroidota bacterium | reverse complement strand
TCCGTTATAATATTACGAGTAATAATGTCGCACATTGTAATGAATTCAGCTGTTCAGCATAGTATTGTTGTTACTGCCTCTGCCCCAAATAACGGAACAGATGCCGCCACTGCTAATAATACCTGGACCCAGGGAGTAATTACGCTAAGCGCTGTTCCTGTTCGAAATGTTTTATTTGAAGAATTTACTACCGCAGCCTGTCAGTATTGTCCCGATGCAGGAAGCACGTTAATTGATATAATTGGAAGAAACACCCATGTTTATTTAGCTGCTTTACATGCAGGCTTTGGAACCGATGCAATGACTATAGCCGACCATTCGACAGTAGCAACCCAATATACAACCTCTGCTCCAGCTGTAATGGTGGATCGTGTTTATTATGATGCTGAGCAAGGTGCTGACATTGGTTTTTACACTACTGATCGCTGGGAACCATACGCAAACACGCGCAAGTTAGTAACAACCCCGGTTGAAGTAATTGCAGATAATACTTACGACAGCGCTACCCGCGTATTAACGGTAAATGCTTCCGCCAAATTTTATAGCTCTATAACAGATGAATTCAGGATAAACTGTTACATCATTGAAGATAGCGTTTCAGGAATAGGGAGCGGTTATAATCAGCAAAATGCTTACAATGGTGATGCAAGCAGCCCATGGTATCAAAAAGGTAGCCCGATTGTGAATTACCAGCACAGACATGTAGTTAGACAAATGATGGGAGGTGCCTGGGGTTCTTCAGGCTCGGTGCCAACAACAACAGCGGAAGGCACTCTTTACACAAAACAATTTACCTATACTTTACCTTTAGCTTGGGATGCTTCGCAGATTACCCTAATCCCTTTCGTTCAGCATTATTCAGCCTCCAACAAATTCGATCGTCAGATACTGAATGCATTGGAACTACATTTAAACACTGCTGACTCCACAGGGGCCACCGTTATCAGTGCGGTTTTGGAAGCTAAGGGAAGCAGTGTTAACGCTATGGCTATTTTCCCGAACCCGGTTTCTGATGTTTTAAACATTGATTATTCTGTTACATCAAATGCCAGCATTAGTTTTGAAGTTTACAATATCATCGGGCAATCGGTTCATACCATTGCTCCGGCAAACTTAGGCAGCGGAGAATACACAAGTCAAATTAGCACAGCGAACTTTAACAACGGAGTTTATTTTGTTGCTTTAAAAGAAGGCAATAAAGTGGTAAAGACCTTGAAGTTTATTGTAAATAAGTAAGCGAAAAAGATATCTCTGATAAAGAAGAAGCCACCGCCTAAAAGCGGTGGCTTCTTCTTTATAGTAACCCGTTGTCCGCAAAACTGTAGTAGTTCTTATCCCCTATAATCAAATGGTCAAGCAAAGATGCATCTATAAGTTTACCGGCTTCTTTCAGTTTTTTAGTAAGATCAATGTCCGCCTGACTAGGCTTCAAATTTCCTGAAGGATGATTATGCACAGCAATAATAGAAGTAGCCAGTAATTCGATGGCATGTTTCAAAATAATTTTTGTATCGGCTACTGTTCCTGCAATTCCTCCTCTACTGATATGCTTATGTGTAATTACTTTATTTGATTTATTCAGATACAGCACGTAAAACTCTTCATGGGGCAGGTCGGCAATTTCGGGATAGATATAATCAAACGAATCTCTGCTGGTTCTTATCACGGGCTTCTCCCTTATTTCACTCGATTGCCTTCTCCTTCCTAACTCAAGCGCAGCAGCGATGGTAATTGACTTGGTGTCGCCCAATCCTTTCTCCATCTTTTTTAAATCGGCAACTGAAAGTTTCCCAAGTTCATTCAAATCGCCATTTACTTTGTTCAAAATCTTCTTGGCAATATCCAATGCCGAACTTCCTGTTACACCAGTACGAAGAAGAATAGCTATAAGTTCCGCATCACTGAGGGCACCTTTCCCTTTCAGCAAAAGTTTTTCACGGGGGCGGTCTTCTTCCGCCCAGCTTTTTATGGATAAAAAATCTTTCGAGTCTTCCATACCCGGTCTTTTGCCTAAAAATAGGAAATAAAAAAGGCATCCTTAAAGGGATGCCTCTTAAACTTTTTATATACAAGGACTATTTTGCAATGGCTGCCACTCGTTTCATCAAGCCCGATTTAAGGTTAGATGCTTTATTTTGGTGGATATAACCACGTTTTGCCAGTTTATCAATTAATGAAAGAACAGCCGGAAGCGCTTTCTTAGCGTCAGTGCCCTTCTTTTCTGCCCTAAGCTCACGGATTGCGTTACGGGTTGTTTTTGCATAAAGCCTGTTCTGTAGTCTTCTCTTTACAGTTTGACGGATTCTCTTTTTCGCTGATTTGTGATGTGCCATTATCTTAATGTTTTTAAAAACGGACGCCAAAAATAAAACAATAGAGTAAAAAACCAAATGTAGGTTCTCTATTTCTCATTTATGGCTTAGTTTCGCCCCCGCTTTACATATAGCAGTTGAACTATAAAATGGATACATATACCTTTCTTTCGAATGCCACTCCCGAGTATTTAGATAGTCTGTATAAGGACTTTAAAAAAAATCCGGGCTCTGTTGACCCTGACTTCCAGAAGTTTTTCGAAGGGTTTGATTTTGCCACTTTGAACTATTCCAATGGAAAAGCGTCTTCGTTTTCCACAGATGAACTAAAAGTTTACAAACTTATACTGGCTTATCGCAATAGAGGTCACCTGGTTGCGAACACCAACCCGATTAAAAAGCGTAAAGACCGCCATGCAAATCTTGAACTCGATAATTTCCAGTTGACTGAAAAAGATTTAGATCGAAAATTTTCTGTCGGCTCTGAAATTGGTCTACCAAATGCCTCCCTTAACGATATCCTTTCAAAACTGAAAAAGGTTTATTGTGGCACTATGGGTTTTGAGTTTGGATATGTGCGCGTAAAGAAAGAAGTTGAATTCTTTAGAAGCAGAATTGAGAAAGAAGGTTCAATAATCAATTTCCCGGTAGAAAAGAAGGAACGAATTCTTCGAAAATTGAATAAAGCCGTTTCATTCGAAAAATTTTTAGGCACAAAATATATTGGCGAAAAACGTTTCTCTCTGGAAGGAGGCGAAGCCACCATTCCCGGTTTGGATGGAATTATCCAAACTGCTGCTGCGCAAGGAGTGGAAGAAGTGGCGATAGGTATGGCGCACAGAGGAAGATTAAATGTGTTGGCAAACATAATGGGCAAGACCTACGAGGAAATCTTCAATGAGTTTGAAGGAAACGTAGAAGCAGATTTAACCATGGGTGATGGTGATGTGAAATATCACCTGGGGTTTTCCTCGCAATATCCAACCGATTCGGGTAAAGATGTTTATCTGAAGTTAATGCCGAATCCCTCACACCTGGAGGCAGTTAATCCTATTGTTACGGGTTTTGCCCGTGCAAAGGCGGATGCTATTTATAAATCCGATTACGACAAAATTCTTCCGTTGCTCATTCACGGTGATGCTGCGGTAGCGGGCCAGGGAATCGTATATGAGGTTTTGCAAATGGCTAAACTTGATGGCTATTATTCAGGCGGAACAATTCACTTTGTCATCAATAACCAAATTGGTTTTACTACCGACTTTGATGAAGCACGCTCTTCAGACTATTCAACTTCAATTGCAGCAACAATTGAGGCTCCGGTAATTCATGTGAATGGTGATGATATTGAGGCAGCAGTCTTTGCGTGTGAGCTTGCTGCAGAATATCGTCAGGAATTCAATAAAGATATTTTCATTGATATGGTGTGTTACCGCAAATGGGGACACAACGAAAGTGATGATCCTAAATTCACTCAGCCAGTAATGTATAAGCTGATTGAGAAACATCAGAACCCCCGTGATATTTATATCGGAAAGTTAGAAGCTGAAGGTTCAGTATCAGCTGAATTGGTGAAGCGAATGGAAAAGGAGTTCTGGGATGATTTGCAGGCAAGGTTGGATTCTGTGAAGCAACAGCCGCTTCCGTATAAAAGGCAGAGAAATGAATTAGCGTGGCAGAAATTGCGAAAAGCTACTATTCAGGATTTTCAAAAGTCACCTGATACATTTATATCGAAGAAAATTGCCGACCAACTTACTAAAGGCCTCTCAAAAATACCTGATGGTTTTGTTCCCTTACGCAAAGTACAGAAATATTTAGATGACCGGAAGAGAATAATGGAGGAAGAGGAAAAGTTGGATTGGGCAGCTGCTGAATTGATGGCTTACGGAAGTATTTTGCTGGAAGGAAATGATATCCGTTTAAGCGGAGAAGACGTCAAGCGAGGAACTTTCACTCACCGTCATGCCGTTATAACTGACGAAAACACTGATAAAGAATATTGCCGCTTATGTAGTCTTGGCGAAAAGCAAGGTCGTTTCTTTATCTACAATTCTCATTTGAGTGAATATGGGGTGCTTGGTTTTGAGTACGGTTACTCGCTCCCTAGCCCTGACCCACTTGTAATTTGGGAAGCACAGTTTGGAGATTTTGTGAACGGAGCACAGATTATCATTGACCAGTTTATTTCATCCGGTGAAAGCAAATGGCAACGCGGCTCAGGACTTGTGTTGTTACTTCCGCACGGCTATGAAGGACAAGGCCCTGAACATTCATCAGCGCGCCTTGAAAGATTTTTACAGCAATGTGCTGAAATGAACATGGTAGTAGTGAATATTACCGATCCTTCCAATTTTTTCCATGCACTCCGCAGACAAATACACTGGAAATTCCGCAAGCCACTAGTGGTAATGAGTCCAAAAAGTTTGCTTCGACATCCCCGCTGTGTTTCTCCAATGGATGCTGTTTTAAACGGAGGTTTCCGCGAATTGATTGCTAACGAAGAAGTGTCGGATAAAGTGAGAAAAGTTTTGTTCTGCTCAGGTAAAATCTATTACGATTTATTGGAGCGAAAGGAACGCGATAAAATTCAGGATGTAGTA
>JAZKEP010000196.1:0-4651 GCA_040387015.1 Bacteroidota bacterium | reverse complement strand
ATTGTGGTTATAATCAAATCAGCAACCTTCCCGCTTTGCCAAATACCCTCGGTTATTTGGATTGCAGTTCAAATCCACTGGGCAACCTTCCCGCTTTACCCGATAGCCTTAACACTTTGAATTGCGACCACGATCAGTTAACCAGCATTCCTACGTTACCTCTTGGCCTGAAATCATTATTTTGCCGGAATAATCAATTAAGCACGTTGCCTGTCTTACCCAATGGTTTAAGAACTTTAAAATGCGGGTTCAACTTGTTTAGCACTCTTCCACTTTTGCCAAATAGTTTAACCCGTTTGGAGTGCGAATCTAATCAGCTCACCGCTTTACCTACGTTACCGGGTGGCATAAGTTTATTGTATTGCCATAACAATCAGTTAACCGGTCTTCCCACCTTGCCAAGTGCATTACAAACATTTCACTGCTATGATAATCAGCTTACCAGCCTTCCTTCGCTACCGCAAACTTTAAGTACCCTATATGCATATAATAATCAGCTTAGCAGTCTTCCCGAATTACCTGATACCATGTCGAGCTGTAATGTGCGAGACAACCCGCTCGCTTGCCTACCAAAATTGAAATTGATTTACACCCTTACATTCACCGGTACGCAGGTAACCTGCGTACCCAACTATGGAACTATTTATAACAGCAGTCCTGATTTAAGCACTATTCCTTTATGCAACATCTTTAATGCAAACGGCTGTGAAATCCTCTCCAACATCAGCGGTAAAACTTATTATGATGACAACAGTAATTGCACCGGAGATACTGGCGATACCGTTCAGCGAAATGTAAAAGTTGAGTTATGGAGCGGAGCCAATTTATTACAACAGGCATTCACCGGAGGCAAAGGGCTTTATTCTTTTGATACGGATAGTTTTACAAATTATGAATTAAGCATAGATACTTCAATCCTTCCTTTTTATGTATCCTGTCCTGCTAACAGCTTACTGTACGATACCATTACCGTTACTGATTCTCTTCATTATAACAGAGACTTTGCACTTGAATGTAAACCGGGTTTTGATTTGATTGCATTCAGCGTTTATGCCTGGCGTTTCCGTCCTGCACGACCAACTAATGTAAATATTCATGCCGGAGACTTCAGTAACTTTTTCGGGGTCCGCTGCGCTGCGGGTATTTCTGGTGCTGTTACCGTTACTTTAAATGGGCCCGCAACATATATTTCTTCAAGTGGAGGGCTTACGCCAATTGTAAGCGGCAATGTGCTTACCTATAACATAGCAGATTTTGGTGCGGTTAATTTTTTAAATGATTTCAATATCATCGTTCAAACTGACACTAATGCTGTTTTAGGTTCGCAGGTTTGTTTTACTGTTTCGGTTACACCAACTGTAGGTGATAATAACCCAGCTAACAATACACTTACTCATTGCTTTACTGTCGTAGGTTCCTTTGACCCTAACGACAAACAGGTTTATCCGGTGAGTGATGTAGATGTAAACGGTGAGCAATGGTTGACTTACACTGTAAACTTTCAAAACACCGGCACCGATACTGCCATCCATATTTATGTTACCGATACGCTGGATGCAGATTTAGATGCTTCTACTTTTCAATTGCTTGCTTACAGCCACCAGCCGATGGTTCAGCTAAAAGAAAATGCGGTGCGCTTTAACTTTCCAAATATTATGTTGGTAGATAGCCATGCCAATGAGCCGCTGAGTCATGGTTATGTGCAATACAAAATCAAAATAAAAGACAACAAGCCTGTAGGCACGGTCATCGACAACACTGCGTTTATCTATTTTGATTTTAATGCGCCTGTGGTTACGAATACAACGAGTAATACGATTGCGGTGATTTCAGATGTTTCGGAAATCAGAAATCAGAAATCAGAAATCAGAATTTATCCTAACCCTGCAAGCAACATAGTAACTTTAGAGATGGATGAAATTTTTACAGGTGGTACCGTGACGGTTTATGACGTTACGGGAAGGAGAATACTTACAGCGAATATCGAACAGCGAATAATGAATATTGAGGTAAGTGAACTTGCAAACGGAGTTTACATAGCTGAAGTAAAAATGAAGGATGGGAGCGTAAAAAGAAGATGGGTGAAGATGTAACAGACCACCTAAGTTTTTTTAAACTCAGGTGCCTGTTATATTACAGTAAAGGATAAGAGGTCGGGTCCACTTCATGCATCATGCTGTATATGGTTTCGAAAATACGCTCGGCATTCGGCTTACTGAAATAATCGCCATCGGAAGCATAAGGGGTGCGGTGGTCTTTGGCGGTAATGGTCCTTGCTTCTGAATCGAGATAACGATAGGCGCCCTGCTCTTCAAAAACTTTCTGAAACATGTAAGCGGTGCCTCCGCTGGGAACATCTTCATCGAGGAAAACAAGTCGGTTGGTCTTCTTCACCGATTCAACAATGCCGTGATTAATATCGAAAGGCAGCAACGTTTGCACGTCAATCAACTCTACCGAAATGCCAACCTCTTCCAATTGTTGCATTGCTTCTTCAGCAATGCGTATACAACTTCCGTAAGTAACAAGTGTAACATCATCTCCCTCTATCAATACTTCGGAAATGCCCAGCGGAACTGTGAACTCATTGATGTTATCAGGTAACCTTTCTTTTAACCTGTAGCCATTCAAACATTCAATAACTAAACCCGGTTCATCGCTCTGAAAGAGGGTGTTATACATACCCGCAGCCTGGGTCATGTTGCGCGGCACACACAAATACATACCGCGAAGTGAGTTAACCAACATACCTAGCGGTGAACCCGTATGCCAGATACCTTCGAGGCGATGACCACGGGTGCGCACTATAACAGGCGCTTTCTGAATTCCCTTGCAACGGTATTGCAAAGTGCTGAGGTCGTCTACAAGCGGAATCATTCCATACAGCAGGTAATCGAGGTATTGAATTTCGACAATGGGGCGGAAGCCACGTAGCGCAAGACCAATGCCCTGCCCCATGATAGTGACTTCGCGGATGCCGGTGTCCCAGATTCTTACTTCGCCAAATTTATCCTGCAGTTGATAAAATGCCTGATTCACATCACCTATCTTTCCTACATCTTCGCCAAAGGCAACCGCCTGTGGGTATTTTGAAAACAGGTGATCGAAAAGATGATTCAGGATTTCGTAACCGTTTATCATGGGTGATGCATCGGAATAAACTGCGGGAACAGTTTCAACCTTCAGTGCGTTCTTATCGGTTTCGCTGTGTAAGTGTGAACTGTAAGTGAGCTGATACTTTGCTTCGAAGTCTTTTATCCATTCGCGCAATTCATTCAAGGCATGAAACTGCTCTCCTCTTAAATGACGGAGCATTTTTTTCCCTGTTTTAAGAATGTCTTTACGGATAGGGTCAATGGCTGTCTGCAATTCGGCAATAGCTTTATCGGCTTCTTCATTACCACTCTCCTCTCCTACCTGCCTGATTAATTGGAGCAACTGTTCTATTTCTTCCTTTATAGGCTCGTGAAACTGTCGCCATGCGGTGTTCTTACTTTCTGTCACCTCGCTCTTTGCTTCTTCGTGAATCTGTGTACATTCTTCATCGGTGGCAATTTTGCTTTCTACTATCCACTGGCGCATTTTTACGATGCAGTCGAATTCTTTCTCCCATTGCATGCGCTCGGGAGTTTTGTAACGCTCGTGGCTTCCGGAAGTGGAGTGCCCTTGCGGTTGTGTTACTTCGGTGATATGAAAAAGTGCGGGTGTGTGTGTAGCGCGCACTTTCTCGATGCCACGTTTGTAAGTTTCTATCAGCTTTGGATAATTCCATCCTTCGCATACATAGATATCATAACCCCTTCCCTTCTCATCTACCTGAAAACCTTTGGTGATATCGGAGATACTTTCTTTTGTAGTTTGGTACTTCTTAGGTACTGAAATACCGAAGCCGTCATCCCATACTGAAATGGCGAGAGGCACTTTCATTACTCCGGCAGCATTGAGTGTTTCCCAAAAAAGACCTTCGCTGGTGCTGGCATCACCAATAGAAACGAATGAAACTTCGTTGCCTCCGTTAGAAAAAAGGCTGAAGTCTTCCAACTCTTCGTTTTGACGGTAAAGTTTAGATGCCAATGCAATTCCAAGTGCGCGGGGCATCTGCCCGGCTGTAGGTGAAATATCGGATGATGAATTATAGCGGGTAGATTGTTCCAGCCAGTTGCCATATTTATCCTGAGTAGGAGTTGCAAAGTGGCTGCTCATCTGCCTGCCGGCACTCATAGGCTCCTGTTCCTGATTGATATTGGCATATAGCTGTGCGAAGAGATTCTCAACGGTGGTTTCGCCCACCGCCATCATCCAGGTTTGATCGCGATAGTAACCGCTGCGCCAATCGCCCGGCTCGAAAGATTTTGAAAGAGCAATTTGTGCTAACTCCTTTCCATCACCAAAAATGCCGAACTTAGCTTTGCCGCGCAATACTTCTTTGCGGCCCAGCAAACTCATTTCGCGCGACAAACACATAATACGGAAATCGCTGAGAACTTCGTTTTTAAAATCCTCGAAGGTGATTTTATTACCCACGTTTCCGGTTGTCATGTGCTCAATCATAGGGTTGGTATAAGGCACGAATATAAAAGGAACAGCTAAATGCTACGGACTTACTGAGAAGAAATAAACATTAAGAAGCAGCCGAAACCGCTCCTGATCA
>JAZKEP010000195.1:4281-26869 GCA_040387015.1 Bacteroidota bacterium | reverse complement strand
GGTATCGGAAGCTCTGGTATTTTTGTCATTTCCAGTTTCCCTAATAGCAGAGAATACCTTCAGGCGCGACTAACCTCACCATTACAGGCAGGACAAGCTTACTGTGTCGAGTTTTATGTGAAACGTTCAAACTATAAGTATGCTTCTGACAGGTTTGGTGTTTACTTTTCTGATGATTCCATTCGTTTAAATCAAACCAATCCTCTGCCGTTTACCCCACAGGTTGAACATCCTCTGGGCAACTTTATAAGATCTACCAATACTTGGACAAAAATTTCTGGCTCTTTCACCGCCAGTGGCGGTGAGTCATTTATTATTATCGGAAACTTTTTTGATGACAGTAACACAGTGAAAGATTCAGTTGGGACAGGTAGCAGCGTTGGCTATTACAATATAGATGATATTTCAGTTGCAGCTTGTGTTACAGGAATTGATGACCTAGCGAATGTGAAAACTAGGGTTTATCCGAATCCTTCGAGTGATATTCTTTTTGTTGAATCTGTAGAGATGCCTGAATCGCTAAGGATAATTTCCATGAATGGCCAACTTATTTTTGAACAAAAGAATCCAGCCTTGTTACAGGAAATAAGTACTGTTGGTTTTGCAAACGGCCTTTACATTCTGGAAGTATCAACTTCCAACGGTTCTACTCTGAAGAAATTTTCTGTAGCACATTAAGTTGTTTATGTGAAGTAAAGAGAGGGATTTTGTTTCCCTCCCTTTATGTTTGTATGGTGTGATAGCAACTTTGCTCTTTTTTGCAAAAACTCCTCAATCCTTTTATCTTGCCCCAAAACAGAATCGTTTTTGTTCACCGAAAACATCAAAAAATATTTTTTGCCTGCGCTGTTGTTGATAGCGCTGATAATTACGTTAGTTAAGCCGGAGTCGGATAATATCAATTCTATAGCCCGGAAGATACAGGGCCATCTGAATGATAGGGAAACTTTCTTTTTCAATACAGTAAAAGAGGAGGCATTTGCAACAGGGTTGCGGAAAGTAGGCAAAGATGCATTCGTTGTAAAGGCAATGGAGCAAAAGGGTATTCACCTTTATTGTTACCATAAAGATTTGCTTACACTTTGGAGCGCTAATAGTGTTTTGCCAATTTCTTCTCCTTCGTTATTTGAGAATGGTGCAGGTTTAGTTAAGCTTAAAAATGGCTGGTATCAATCCTTGAAATGGGAGGACACTTCTTCAAAGACAATTATACTTGGTTTACTGCCTGTAAAGTATGCTTATCCGTTCGAGAACAAGTTTCTGAAAAGTGATTTTGCTCTGGATTTAGATATTCCCGGAAATATTGCATTCAGCGATCAAAAGATTGAAGGTTCTGTACCGGTAAAGAATCTATTGGGCGAAACGCTTTTTAGCTTACACGTTACAGATAAAGAAAATGAAGGGGACATAAATATTCTCTTAGTGGTCTCGCAATTTGTGCTGTTTCTTCTGTTGTTTTATTATTTACAGCGAATGGCAGCTTTCTTGTCAAGAACGAAGGGTTTTGTAATTGGCCTCCTTGTGTTGTTAGTTTCTATGCTTCTAGTTAGGGCTGTGATGCTGTTCTTTAACTTACCTGATGAGCTAAACAAACTTCCGCTTTTTGATCCCAAGTTTTATGCCTCTTCTGTTATTACAAAATCATTGGGTGATTTAATGCTCAATATTCTGTTTTTAGCTTGGATAGTATTTTTCTTTTATACACACTACGCGAGAAGAGAAAGGGATGCACAACCTTCTTTAGCAATGAAGTTGTCCGGGCTTGTATTGGTGTTTGCCTTTACCGGCCTCATCCTGTGGGTGTATAAAACACTCGTGATGGATTCGGTTATCTCGTTTGAGATATACAATGTTCTAAGCCTTGATCTCTATAGCCTCTTAGGTTTCTTGTGCATAGCACTACTAATGTTGATTCACTTTCTATTGGCAAAAGCAGTATTGGTTTCGCTGCATGAGTCAAAACATAATACTTCAATAGTTCTGCTATTTATTGTGTTATGCGGATTGGTATTCGCTGCTTTTGGTATTGGTTCCGAGTTTTATGAAGCTATCTTTTATACAGCGCTTTGGATTACGGCTGCTGTTGTATTGCTCTACTTTCAACTTAATAAGGATTCTTCTTATTCTATTCGTAATATCCTCATATACATTTCGGTTTATAGTATTATCTCCACGTTACTCATCGAAAACCTATATGAACGTAAAGAAAGGAATAGCCGCAAATTCTTTTCCGGCAAACTAGTTTCAGAGCGTGATTTTATTGCAGAATACATGTTCAGCGATATTGCAAAGCGTGTTACTGCGGATGAGTTCATCAGTAACTCGTTTGCCAATCCTATCATCTCTCAGAAAGAAGTAATGGACCGCATTAATGTGTTATACCTCGCTGGTTATTTCAATAGATATAATTTTCAGTTGCACTCTTTTGATGCTAATGGGAATTCTATAAAGAGCGGTGACACTTTGCAATTTGATTCGTTTCGTGATTTGTTTGTTCAAGATTCCACAGGCAATGCAACACTTCATTACATAAGTGATTCTGCTTTAAACTATTCGTATTTATCGATTATTCCTTTTTATAGCAGCAATCAATACAGAGGCTCTTTAGTGCTTAAGTTAGTGCCAAAGGTTTATTATGGGCAGAACGTATATCCGGAGTTGTTACTTGGAAGTAATCTCACAGTTTCAAATAATCTTAATAATTACTCATACGCGGTTTATCAGAATGATAAATTGATTGCGCAGTATGGAGACTATCCTTACTCATATTACTGGAACAATGATTACAAGTTTACAGAAGCAGATTTTGAGTTTGTAGAAGAGAAAGTGTGGGAGTTGAGCATCCAGCGGTTTGCAAATGGGAAAAAAGTAATAGTGGTGGTGCCGCGTGAGCCTGTGTTTGAACCGGTGGCTACCTTTTCGTACTTGTTCACTTTTTATTTTTTGGTGTTGGGGGCGGTGATATTTCTGGTTCGAATCATCACAGCAAAAGAACCAAGAGAGTCGCTCTATGGCAATTTAGTAATTTCTTTCCGGGCGCGTATTAATTTCTCCATGTTGCTGATGATATTGATATCGTTTATCATCATCGGTTTTGTTACCATTAATTTTTTTAGCAGCCAGTATGATAGTTTTTATACAGACCGATTGCTGAGAAAAGAAAAAGTGGTTCATGCCAGCCTTGAATATTTTGTGCAGAAACACACACTTGACACAGACCATCTGGATGGGGAACTGGATCTGGAAATTGCACGCCTTGCTGATATCAACACAATTGATATCAATCTTTTTGATCGTAATGGTGATTTAACTATCTCATCACAGCCTATTATTTACGATAAAGGTATAGTAAGTCGCAAAATGAATCCTGATGCATATTTCGAATTGGAGAATAATAAGACGTCTCAGATAATCGAGCATGAAAGAATTGGCTTGCTTGATTATTTAGCCACTTATACTCCGGTTAGAAATAATAGGGGAGAAGCTATAGCTTATCTGGGAATTCCCTATTTCGAGCGCTCGAAGAATGTGGACGATGAAGTTTCTTCTTTCCTCGTGGCGCTAATGAACGTATATGTATTCCTCTTGATATGCGCAGCTATACTTGCCTATTTCATCTCCAACTCCATTACCCGTCCGTTAACTATCATTAGCGAAAAGTTGCGCATTTTGAATTTGAATAAACGAAATGAACCAATTGCCTGGGATAGTAAAGATGAAATTGGCGTGCTTGTAAGTGAGTACAACAAAATGATTAATGAGTTAGAGCATAGTGCTCAAAAGCTAGCAAAGGGTGAACGTGAAAGTGCCTGGCGTGAAATGGCCAAGCAAATTGCGCATGAGATTAAAAATCCTCTTACTCCGATGAAGTTAAGTATTCAATACCTACAAAGAGCTATTGACGAAGGCAATCCAAACATTGATCGGCTGGCAAGAAAAGTAGCTCGAACACTGGAAGAGCAAATTGAAAACCTATCAAGTATTGCTACCGCCTTTTCATCTTTTGCCAAAATGCCTAAAGCGCAAAATGAAATCATTAACCTGAATGAATTGCTTAAATCAATTTCAGATTTGTTTACAGGTGAAGAAAATTCAACTGTTACTTTTTCTACGGATGCGGTTTTGCCTTTGGTGTTTGCCGATAAAAATCAATTGGTAAGTGTATTTAATAATCTGGTGAAGAATGCGGTACAAAGCATTCCCGAAAACCGGAAAGGATTCATTGATATACATACGAAGGAGGAAGACGGATGGGTGATTGTATCGGTAAGTGATAATGGCAATGGTATTCCCAAAGACAATTATGACAAAGTCTTCGTTCCTAATTTTACCACAAAATCATCCGGTACCGGTTTAGGTCTTGCCATTACCAAACAAATTATTGACGGAGCGGGTGGTAAAATCTGGTTTGAAACGGCTGAAAATGTAGGCACAACTTTTTTTGTAAAACTTCTGAAATCTAAAGCCTGAAGTTTGAGTTGTAATTCTCTTATTACATTAGCCCCGTGAGAAAAATTATCTCCATAGCTTTTATTGCAGTTCTCTTTATTAACCTCTTCGGCTATTTTATTTCGTTTACAGTGCAGCGAAGCGAAATAAGAGCAGAAGTGAAGCAGTTGATGAAGCAGGAGAAGATGAAACATACCCAGCAGTTTGTTTTTACAGAGCAGGGGTATCAGAAACTGAATAAACTAGAAGGTGGTAAGGAGTTTACTTTGGACGGTGGACTTTACGATGTGGTAAAGAAAGAAAGGGTAGGAGGGAAGATAATTCTTACTGCTTACTACGATCACCAGGAAACAGGTTTGCTTGGCGAGTTTGTTTCTTACTTCAATGATGATACTCAATCGGAGAAAGGGAAACACACGCTTCCTTTTTTTACATTACTCGAATTCATTTTTGATGCAGGTGAATGGAGGTGTCATCCAACATCTGTTTGTTTTAATATTCCTTCATACGACAGTAATCTTCATACGGTATCATTAGATTCTGTTACACCTCCACCCGATACACTGTTCTGCTAAGAATATTTTCCCGACACAGTAACTGAATAACGAAACGTTGTTCAGGTTGTGTAGTGTATTTATTAATTCAAGAAAAACAGATTATGAGAAAAATTTTAGCGGCAATTGCCGTGTTATATTCTTTGGCATCCTACAGTCAGCAGTTAAAGTTGACGGATGGCGAGAGCAATCAACCTATACAAGATGCCTTATTTTATACCCCGGGCGGAAAAATTACAGCAAACACTGATGCGCGCGGCTTTGTTAATCTAACACCTTTTGCGGGTGCTGATACCATCTATATACGTCAGTTGGGATACGATTTAGCAACTACCTCTTTTGCCGAGTTAGGGAAAAACGAGTTTAAGTGGAAACTAAAACCCGGCAGCATAACAAGCGAAGAAGTAGTGATAGCTGCTAACAAATGGGAACAGCGAAGACGCGAATTAGCAGGACACGCAGTAACGATTACCAAAAAGGATGCAGAGCTGCTCAATCCGCAAACGGCTGCTGACTTACTTGCCTTAAGCGGTGCTGTGTTTGTGCAGAAAAGCCAGTTGGGTGGCGGTAGCCCTATGCTGCGTGGCTTTGCCACCAACCGTGTTTTGCTGGTGGTGGATGGTGTGCGAATGAACACTTCCATATTCAGAGCGGGCAACGTGCAAAACGCACTGCGTTTAGATGCTAATAACATAGAAGCCGCAGAAATAGTATTTGGTCCGGGCTCTTTGATTTACGGAAGCGATGCTATAGGGGGTGTAATGGATTATCATTCTATTACTCCAAAGTTTTCCAATACTGGCAAGGTGCAGGTTACCGGAAATGCCTTAGCCCGCTTTGCCACTGCCAACCTCGAGAAAACCGCACACGTTGATTTGAACATCGGTTTAAAGAAAGTGGCATTCCTAAGCAGCTTTACATTTACTGATTATGATGATTTGCGCATGGGCAGCAATGGCGGGCCTTCGTTCTATTTGCGCAATCAGTATCAGCGAACACATGTAAGTTATGATACTGCGGGTAATAAGACCGTGCTCGATACTTTCTACACCAATCAAAACCCGTTGGTGCAGAAAGGTTCGGGTTTCAGCCAGTGGAATTTTGTGCAGAAGGTGCGCGTGCAGGCCAATCAGTATAATCAGTTAGTGGCTGCCTTTCACATGTCGCGTTCATCCAATGTGCCGCGCTACGACCGGCTCAACGATTTCATTTCGCCCACCGAGCCGCGTTTTGCCGAATGGTATTACGGGCCTGAGCAGTGGATGATGGCACACTTTCAATATCTGCACAGCAAAGCAAATGCTGCTTTCAACAACGTGAAATTAAATGTTGCCTATCAGCAGAATAAGGAAAGCCGTAATGACAGAAGGTTCGGCAACCGGTGGCTGAGGAGACAAAATGAAACGGTTCATGCAGTTACTGCCAATGTTGATTTCAACAAAGAGTTTAACGAGAAGTATGCTTTGTTCTACGGGGTGGAAGCCGTGTTCAATCGCAACATCTCGGTGGCAGACCGCTTAGATGTGCGCATGGATACCACACAGCCTTTCACGCAACGTTACCCGAATGCCGATTGGCAATCGTATGCTGCCTATATCACCGGTCGCTTTAAGTTTACTGAGAAGGTGATTATGAACGTGGGGGTGCGCTACAACCACTTTTTGATAGGTGCCGAGTTTGATACCACCCTCTTTAAACTGCCTTATGCCGAAGTAAAAAACAACTTTGGTGCTGCCACCGGTAGTTTGGGCTTTACCTTCCTGCCTTCGCCAACATGGAAGTTGTTTGCCAATTTTACCACCGGGTTCCGCGCGCCTAATATTGATGATATAGGCAAACTGTTTGAAACCGCACCGGGAGTGCTGGTAGTGCCTAACAAGGATATTAAACCGGAGTATGCACTCAACAGCGAAGCGGGAATTGAAAAACGCTTTGGTAAAGTAGCTACCTTGTATGTAGGAGGCTATTATAATTACTTGCTGAATGCCCTTACCCTCGCACCTTTCACTATGAATGGTTCCGACAGTTTGTTTTTTGACGGACGAAACAATTCGCTGCGCGCTATTCAAAACAGCAGCAGTGCATTTGTGTGGGGTATTCAAACCTCTGCGCGTTTCGATTTCGGGCGGGGCTTTGGTGCCTTTGTCAGCTACAACTATCAAACAGGTAAAGAGAAGTTAGTGATTGACGGTGTGGAGCAAATGTATCCCATGCGGCATGTGGCGCCTATGTTTGGTACCGTGCATGTTACTTACAAACACAAATGGGTGACGGTTGATTTATACAGCGACTTCAGCGGAAGCATTAAGGGCGATGACTTAGCCATCCGCACACTCGAAAGCGCTAACCTTCTTTTCCCGACCGATGAAATGGGCAAACTGTATTCACCGGCCTGGTATACCCTCAATCTTAAAACTGCTTTTGATATTGCAAAGTATCTTACGCTGACAGTGGGAGTGGAGAACATTACCGACCAGCGATATCGCACGTATTCATCGGGTATTGCGGCTTCGGGTGTTAACTGTGTGGTAGGTTTAAGAGGCAGGTTCTGATTTTATGGAGTAAGAAGACAGATGCCAATAGCAATTTAAGATACGGGTTCATAGCGGTGATGTTTTCATTTTGTGCTTATGTGGGTTTGCATAGAGTGATTCATCATCCGCTTGAACCTTATGTTCAACAAACAGCCCCTAGCGAAAGCGAGGGGCTGTTTGTTTTAAAACTGAAGAATCCTTTCAGGAGTAATAAAAATGGAAATCATATTCCCATACTCCCATCACTTTCTCAATATTGAGTTTGTAGTAGATAGCGTTGTTGATGTTAATCATGATGTTCTGCTTTTTGTCGCCAGAGCCTTTATACATTTCAAAGTAAATGGGAATACTACCCTTCTCAATAATGCCACCACTGCTAAAGTCATGCCCTGTAAATATTTGTTCTTTGCCATCTCCCATATGCAGGGTGTATGTAACCTTACATTCTTTTCTGTTGATGGAATTTTCTAATTCCTTAATAAAGTCGGCAGCAAAAACAGTGTGAGCGGTTAAAAGAATGAATGCGGTTAGGAATAGGTTTTTCATGGGTATGTTTTTTAATGTGTGGCTAAAGTATTAAAAGGAGATAAACAAAACAGCCCCTTGCATTAGCGAGGGGCTGTTTTGTTTGTGGTGGAGTGAGTTACGATAAAACTATCAGAACTACCCGGTAGAGCATCTATTTTTAAGCGCAAGGTCCCCGAAGCGGGAGACCTTGCGCGGACTAAAAGGGCTTTGTAGTTTAGTAAAAAACCCAACAAAGGCTAACTTAATGTGCAACAATGAATATAGATGTTGCAGACATATTTTTTGTAGTATCTGATACTATAACCGGCATACCGTTTTTCCAATACTTGGCTGCCATAAAAGAGCCATTCGGCTCACTGCCTGCTGCATACACATCGTTCCCTGAAACTGCTATCGAATTTGCCGATCCGGGTGAATTACCAATGGGCAAAGTTGTTTCAGTGCCATTTTTCCATAGCACAGCCTTCATTATACCACTGCTTTCCGAAAATCCAGCCACATATACATCGTTACCTGAAACTGCAATCGAAAAAGCTTCAGCACTATATAAGGTACCGTCATTCAATGATATCGGATTGCCGTTTTTCCAGTACTTTGCAGTGAGGTATTGAGGGAAACCCCATCCGTCAATAACTTCCGAGCCGGCTACGTATACATCATTGCCCTGGACGAAAATATCATATGCATCTGCCAGATTGTTTGTATCGGAAAGGGTAACGGCAACCCCGTTTTTCCAATACTTAGCCACTCTTTTAGTGTTGGTATTCTCGGTCCCACATATGTACACGTCATTTCCCGATACATATACACCGGTGGCTTGAGCATAATGATTCCCATCGGTAAGATGTATTTCGGTTCCATTTTTCCAATACGTTGCGAAATAGCTTGTAGAGGAACCGGCAATATAAACATCGGTACCCGACACGTAAACATCTTCAGCCTTAGAGGAACTACTTGTACTGAACATATTAACAGGTATTCCATTTTTCCAATATGAAGCGAAGGTGCTGTAATAATTATCACCAACTATATGGACATCATTATTGGCTACAAAAACTGAATATGCCCGCGCATTATTAGCGCCTGTAAGATTTACTTCTATTCCATTTTTCCAGCATTTTGCCACAGTGGAAGCACCATTAAACTCATTACCTACAATGTAAATATCTGCTCCCGTACAAGCATTACAACTTCCTCCGCAGTCAACGCCAGTTTCATCGCCATCTTTAACACCATTGGCGCAAGCGGAGGGTGTATTAGTATCTTCTTCCTTCTTACATCCTCCAATCATTATTATTGAAAGCAACAACACAATAAGTGGACTGAATAAAAGCGGTTTGCGGTTTTTCATGCTCCTATGGTTTATGGGTTTTAAAAATAACTTCCTTTTGCAAATAAAAAAGCACCTCGCGGTGCTTTCTGTATTGGCTGTTAAAGTCCCCTTTAGGGGATATAGGGGTTCTACGGAAACCCAAAGTTAACTACCACATTACCACCAGCGGGAACATTAGCGGGTATGTCGAGAAACACCGAAGGATTATCAATAAGCGTGGCGCGAACGCTTTGCGCCCCTGATGGAACAGGGGCTGTTATATATTCACCCGAAGGGTTCGTAACGGTGCTGCCCGAAACACTCAGGATAGTGATGGTAGCCGCAGCGGGCAAACCTGTTTTAGTTACGGTGCCGCTGATAGTTCCCAGGGCTGATTCGGGCACTATCTCAATAGTAACAGTAGTCACCTGCCCTGCAACAACAACTAAGGCTACCGGCTCGCTTTCGAAACCAGTTTTGAAGGCCTGTATGGTATAATTACCTGGCGACTGTGTTTCGTATTCAAAGTTACCATCCTCATCGCTCAGGGTAAAAATGTCGGGTTCCACCAAATGCAGCAGCCCGTTAGGCACCGGGTTGCCGTTAGTGTCGGTCAGCTTTCCTTTAATAGAAAGGCCTGTGCTAGCTCCTTTTTTTTTGCCCGACTTTACCAGCACCTTAAAGCCCCAGTTGGACACGTTTTCTTCATCGCCCTTAAATTTTTGCAACAGGCGGTTGCGAATGTTACCAAAGTAGTTATAGAGCGTTCCCACGGTAGTAATTTTTTGCCCCACCCCATAGCCAATAATATTCAGCGCCTCCATGTGCAGCGCCTGAATTTCGCCCCGCAGCTCGGTCCATTCATTCAGCAGGGTGCGCGTATCGCCTGTCAAAGTTCCAAAAGCTGCCATATCCACCAAAGCAGGTGTAAGCGGACTGGCCGCGGCCAGGAAAGCATCATGTGCAACAATGTCTTCGGCTAGTTCTACTATCTCTTCGGGCTGCTCGGGAATGTCAACCCGCACATGTTTTCGCCCCCCGCTGGTGGTAATAACCACGTTATAGCCGAAGGGGGTAAGGTCTTCTTCGCTGCCGTTGTAAATTACCAGCAGCAGGTCGCGCACCTGCCTTATATACCAGAGCAACACATCTTTTATATCCTCATTTTGATTCTCCGACACACCCGCATTTATCCGGATGTGTGAAAATTTAGTTTGTGCATCGCGCTCTTTGACCGTTGCGCTGTCGCGCTTGTTCTTTGCCAGGGTTACTTTGGCAGTAAAGTCTGCCATATCAATAACACCCGCCAGCGAGCTGCCTGCTCCCTCGGCTGTGTCCTTTTTAATAATTAAATCACTTAACTTAAGCGAGTCTTCGGGCTGGTCAATAGGCAGAATGACCTTTACATACTTTGACATAGTTTCTGTTTTAGGTTGGTTGTAAAATGTTTTTAGCTGTTATAAATTAGTTTACAAAAGTCTTTCCTTCCTATCAGGGTGCCTCTCCAACGCTTCTTGAAACATTAATAACCTGTTGGTTGTTAAGTTAAGCGCAACCAGGCTACTTACAGTTGTTTGGAGTAATCTCAAAAATCCTTTAGGGGTAGAATCCAATCCATTGATTTTGCTCATAAATGCGATGATTTAACAAAAAAGCACCCTCCGAAGTCATACCTAAAGGGATCGGACTCATACCTAAAGGGATCGGACTCATACCTAAAGGGATCGGACTCATACCTAAAAGGATCGGACTGATACCTAAAGAGACCGGACTCATACCTAAAGGAATCGGACTGATACCTAAAGAGACCGGACTCATACCTAAAGGGATCGGATTCATACCTAAAGAGATCGGACTGATACCTAAAGAGGTCGGACTCATACCTAAAAGAAAAGTTCTGATAGCTGAAAGGGTTTTCATCAACCCTATAAGTATCTGAGTAAACCCTCCGACCTTCTACTGACTCCCTCTTTATTTCTATGTGCTGCCTCATGGTATCGCTTCGTTTTCCGATTACAAAAAAAAGCAACTTAAAAGCGTTGGACGTATCAACTGGCGTATCAACTGCCGGGGGCTTGCATATTTCATTGCGACTCTTTATTTTTACTATATGTTGACCACGCAACATTACATCACCCACTTAGCTTTCGACCTTTTTCGCTTATATGCCTGTGTGGAGTTGCACCGGGTGAAGGATGTAAAGAAGCTGAACCTGCGCGACCAACTGATAGCTTCTGTGGCTACGCTCTGGAACCTGAATTGGAATTTGCTGCCTACCGAAGGAACTTGCTACCGCGCTATCAGGGGCATACTCTGTTCCAGCGCCACGCGCGAGAAACTGGCCATGTTTTATTATTTCGCCATAGCCAAAACCGAAAAGGAACGCAGCCGCATAAAAGCCGACTATCTTAAACTTGGCAACGCTCAGCGCCTGCGACACACGCCTTACTGGCAGCGTTATATGGAAGAGAAATCGCTGAAAGTGAAATCAAAATCGAGCGTGTTTGTGTTGCCCCGGCTTACGTATAACCGCGCTAAACAAATGAGCCGGAAAGAGTTGCAACAACTGGAGAAGGAAATAGTTATAGTGCTGAAAGCAATTAAGAAGGTGCTAAAGGAAAAAAAGAAGGTAGGAGCAATATAGGATGAGTATAGGGGGTTTTGAAGCGAAGGTTTATTGTATTTTGAGGGTGAAGGAGGGGAGGGATTTGGAAGTTAACGGCAAGTATAGACAAGGACACATGGATAACAAGATAACAACATATTCTATGCTTTACGACTTGGTTGACATAGACACAAAAGACCATAAGCTAAAAGATATTGCGACCTTGTTTTTAACCGCAATGAATGATTGGCCAACCTTTAATCAGAAGCAAATTGCCGACTTTACTCAAGAACTTAAAGACTATTTTGGAACACCCTTGACCATTGAGAAAATTACGACAAAAGAGTTTGACGGAGAAAATGCTTGGCAAATTGAAGCGGGAAGTTCTATTACTGCCTTACTAGATATTTCAACAAGGTTTTGTAATCAATCAGACTTTGACAAAATCGTTGACAGTTTTTTAAATTATTACAACTCGGCTCTTCCAAATCTTCCCGAGGGCGACTTTGAAGGGTTTAATCGGGGTATATAAATGCTACAGAAATCCTAAAAATGACTTCGACACAGGCACTAATAATAATTTCAATCACGCTTTCAACATTAGGATGTAACACTAGTATGAACGATAAAGAAAAAACGTATCAGGAGGAAGTAAAGCTGGCCTTAGGTAACTTTTTTCTAACGGCAGGTGTCTCCACCTGCCGAAACAGTTCCGGTTGGTGAGGACACCAACCGGTAGGGGAAATGCCTAATGGGTGGTATGGGCACTGCGCTTTTTATATTTTTAAGCGCAAGGTGCCCGAAGCGGGAGACCCTGCGCGGACAAAAATTCAATTTGTTGACCATGAAGACACTTTTACTTTTAATAACTCTGACATTTGTTGCAGTAACTACATTCGGACAGAGTTACATTCCTATACCCGATACACTTGCAGTTTGGCGACAATCTTTTTATGCATCGGAAATGTTTGACAAGTATCAGATTTATACTGCCGAGAAGACAACTATAGATTCATTCGTTTATACAGTTCTTAGAAAAACAGGGAACTCAAATTACTATGGAACTGCTAATGGATATACTGATACATTGTTTGGCTTTTTTCGAAACGACACATTAAACAGAAAAGTTTTTTTTCGCAGCAGTTTGACTGATACTGCTGACGGAGTTTTGTATGACTTTACTCTAAATGTTGGCGACACCATTCCTTCGACATGGCTTGGAAATAATTATTTAAACATAATTGATTCGGTTGATACGGTTTGGATGTATGGACAGCCTCGCAGGCGACTATCGTTTATTGATTATTCTTTTATTCCAGGAGCAGAGGGAGCGATAATTGAGGGCATAGGTAGTCTACATGGTTTTGCTGAACAACTAACAGTGCCTCTCGAACCGATGTGGTATCAGTTAGAATGCTTTAGTTATAAGGATTCAGCCTACTCTTTTTCTTGGCATAACTTACCTCCACAACTTGACCACCCAATCTATTCAGGTTCCTCTTGTTGGCTTTATAGTGAAATCAAGGAGACAGAAAAACAGTCTCTTGGAACCCCATCTCCAAATCCTTTCTCTGACAAACTAACTTTAGTTGTTACTGCCAACAAGCAAACAACCATTTCGCTTTACAACTTTATCGGACAGCAAGTTTTACAACAGACATTTGCAAACTCAACGACAATAAACACCGAGCAACTCGCAGATGGCATTTACTTTTATGAGTTACGTAACGAGAACGGTACAATTAAAACAGGCAAGGTTGTAAAACAATGATAGGTGCTGCAAGCGCTTCGTTGTTTATTCCCCCTTCAGCCCATAGTACAGCATTACTGCACCACTGCCAAAGGTTTTAGTGTTTAAGAGTTTAAGCGTAGTCCTGTCGTTTATATTTTCAAACAAAGGCAGGCCGCCTGCTGCAATAACGGGGTGCACACAAAGCTGAAACTCATCCAGCAACTGAAGTTTCATTAGCTGTATAATTAAACTCCTGCAGCCAACCAAAATATCATTGCCCGCTTGTTTTTTCAGTTCTACAACTTCTTCCTCAAGCGTTCGGGTTGCCAACCTGGCGCTTTCCCAGTCTACCTTTTTAAGGGTGTGCGAAAAAACAACCTTCGGAATCCGGTTCATCACCACGGCAAAGTCGTCCATTGCTTTTTCCCCTGAAGGCTTCTCGGCCATGGTGCGCCAATATTCCATAAGCGCATAGGTTATTCTTCCATATAGAATGGTGCCACCTGCATTTAGCAGCGCAGTGTAATGGTCATGTATTTCTGCATCAGGACTTATTGCGGTATGGTCGCAAAACCCATCAAGGGTCATATTAATTGCTCCAATTACTTTTCTCATAGGCGGGGGTTTTTAATGCTTGCGGTAAGTATCATGCTTGGTAAAACAAAAGGCGGGCAAAGCAGGAAGATTCAATTTGAAAAGATAACGGTGCGAGAATGTTTAAAGTAGAAACTAGTTTGAAGCACTTACTCCATGCTCCCTCAATATCTCTTGCAAAAGGGGTTTTAATTTATCTACTGTGTTAGATATTTTCCCCACATCCCAGCTACTCTGCGGTTTTTCAAAATGAGTAGATATAACACCAAGAAACTCTTTGTCGTTATGAATGATAGGTACCGATTTAACTGCCTTGAAATTAGCTGCCTCTGCAATTTTAGTTAAGGAAGCAAAGCCTTGATCTAAATGGACGTCATTAATCATTACGGGGTTTCCAATGGCTATAGCTCTGCCACAGGCAGAGCTGTCGAAAGCTTTTACCCTTTTAAAAAAGGTAAGAAAGTCATCTTTAAAACCATCCTGAGCAACTATCATTAAAGTTTTAGAGGAAGGTAGATAGATTTGAATATTACCCATATCGGCCCCATCCGCTTTAATGGCTTCAATAAGTAATTCATGAATGCTTTTAGCATGGTTCTCCGACACTTGACTAATCATATGCTGCAATTTAAACAAATTTAAAAATATAGATTTCATTACAGGGGCTTCACTCGTCACCCGTCACTCGGCACCCTTTATCATTCCCTCCATTCACTTAAATTGTTTATTTTGAGAAATGAATTATGCAATACGCATTCTTTCTTGTTTTCTGTTGGCGCTGAGTTTCGGTATTGTTTCCGCGCAGTCTACGATTTCTCTTTCGGGCAGAATCATTGCCGATGATTTATCGCCCTTGATGAATGCGGGTGTTTATGTAGCGCAGTTCTCCCTGGGCACCACCAGCGATTCCTCGGGCCGCTTCCAGGTAAATGTAAAGCCCGGCTGGAACGATGTATCGTTTTCATACGTTGGCTATCTATCCGAAACGGTAAAGCTTTATCTCACCCGCGATACTGCCATTCACATTAAGCTCAAAACAAACCTTCAGTTAAATGAAGTAACCATTATCGACCGCAAACAAATAATCAACGCCCTTCACGAAGCCAACGGCACTATCACGTTGCGCAAAGAGAATTTCACCTCCCTCCCCGCTTTTCTTGGTGAGAACGATCCTATGCGTGCGGTGCAGATGCAGCCCGGCATATTCATTCGCGGGGGCAGTCCCGATCAAAACCTCATGCTCATCGATGGAGCGTCTGTTTACAACCCTGCCCATATTTACGGCTTCATATCTGTTTTTAATGGCGATGCCATCGATCACCTCGATGTTTATAAGGACCACTACCCCGCAAGGTTTGGCGGCAGGCTTTGTTCGGTAATCGATGTAACCGTAAGCGAAGGCGATACTGCTAAACTGAAAGGTTCTTTCTCGCTTGGCTTTGTTACCTCGCGCTTACATCTCACTGGCCCGTTCACTAAAAAGAAGAAAACCACCTTTACCTTAGCCTTGCGCGGCAGTTATATCGGCCTTTACACCGTGCCCATTTCAAGGCGGCAGTATAGGGCTTCGGGTTTCGATGGAAGTATTGCTTATTATTTTGGCGATGTAAATGCCAAGGTGGTTCACCGCTTTACTAACAAAACCCGGATGGAGTTTAACTTCTTTACGAATAACGATTACTACTCTTTCGACAGACAGTACGCCAGTCAGTCTTCCAACTATGAAGAACGCGGTTTATCGGACCATAGCATTCAATGGGCCAATTATGTGGCATCTACCTCCTTGGTTCATGAGTTTGACGACCAGTGGCAGATGAAGCAGCATTTTTCTTTCAGCCGCTATCACATCATTAATAAAGATATTGAAAACTACAGCCAAACTCTTTTTCAGGGAGGTGGTTACGATTCAAAGTCCTCTTCAAAAACACAATCCTTCATCAATGATTTTACCTGGCGGGAAGATGCCACCTACACCACCCAGCAGCAAACGTTTATGATGGGAGCGGGTGTTTCGGCTCTTATTTTTGAAACAGGCAAAGGCAACTATGCTTACAGTAGCAGCAATGTAGAAACGGAGGTAGATAAGCTGGAGGGTTCCCGCTTTAAGACCTACGATGCCTTTGTTTATGTAGAGGATGAATACCATCCGCATGAACACTGGATGATTAACGGTGGCTTTCATGTGCGCGTTTACAACGTGCAGAAAAAGACGTTTGTCAGCTTTCTTCCCCGGGTGAATGTGTTGTATAACCCGGTAGCTAAGTTTTATTTGCGCGGGTCGGCATCGGGTTTGTCGCAGAACCTTCACTTGCTGGCCACAGCCACTACTAATATCCTGAACGATTATTGGGTTCCTGCCACCGCTAAAGCAAAACCTGAGAATGGATGGAATTTTTCAGGCGGCATGACACAAAAGCTTCCGCTCAATTTCGAATGGAGTATAGATGCATTTTACAGGGTAATGAATAATGTAATAGAATATAAAGAAGGGAATGAGCAGGCATCTATTTACACCCCTTGGGAAACTCAGATTACTGCCGAAGGCAGAGGAAGAAGTTATGGAACCGAGTTTTATATTGCCCGCACCAAAGGAAAACTTACAGGCTCGGTAGCGTACACCTTATCATGGAGCGAACGTAAGTTTAAGGATATAAATAAGGGTAAGTACTATCCTTATAAATACGACCGCAGACATAACCTGGCAGCACAGCTTACCTATCTTATCGGAAAACATTTTGAAGTGGGAACCGCCTTTGTATATGGAAGTGGTAGTATGTATTCAAGCCCCGTGCAGTCTTTTCATACCTATGGAATAATCAGTTCGTATGATTTTCAGTTAGCACAGGGTAGTCAGAATCCTTACTACAATGATATAGTTACCATCTACTCCGGAAAGAACAATGCGCGTCTTCCGGCCTATCAGCACCTCGATGTTTCGTTCACGTATCGCAAAAGGAAGAAGAACCTGGAGCATGCCTTTAACCTGAGCGTTTACAACGTGTATAACAACTTCAATATTTTTCAGGTGTATTCCGATTACCGCACCAACGAAGATGGCACCCGTAGTATGGTATATAAACAACTAAGCTTGTTTCCGGTGCTGCCATCTCTTTCTTACACAATTAAATTTACCTGATGAAGCACAGTTTAAAAACCATACTGGTTGCTTTAAGCTTTCTTCTGGTAAGCGGATGCGAAAAGGATTTTATGGTGCCCGAAGCAGAAGGGGCTTCGAAACTGGTAGTTAATTGCCGGTTGGATAACCAGCGAATTATTAAAGTTTATCTCAGCGAGAGCACTTCGCCTTATGAAAGTGCAAAGCTGAAACCAATTACAGATGCTGTGGTGGAACTGTATAGCAACGATTCACTGTTGGGTATCCTTCCTTTTGCGTTTACCGATTCGGCACATACATTCGGGTGCTATCTGCAAAACGAATTTGCCCGCCTCGGAAATAAATACTCGGTGCAGATAACACACCCACGTTACGGAGTGGTGGTGGCTCAGGATATAGTGCCCGCATTGCCCGCGGTAACTTCGCACCGGTTGATTCAATATGGCGATAGCACCAACCAATACTTGGGTCAACATAGGTTTCAATTTCAGGATGATGCTTCGCAGGAAAACTTCTATCGCATTAATATTTGGCAATGGGGAAAAGGATACGTTACTGATACGCAGGGGCAAAGGGTGCTAATGGATTACGGCTATTTTTCAAGGCCCGAGGTTACTTCCCAGCTGTCAGATACAGCACGCGACTACGGTGCTTTCCTTTTATTTTCCGATAAAGGTTTTAACGGACAGATGAAGGAGATCAATATGCACTTCCTAACTATAGACCTGCAGAATGTTGAAGAAGGAAACCTTGTGGTTGAATTTACTTCGGTTTCGCGGGCACATTATCTATATTATAAAACGCTGGAGCAGTACCATAACTCACCCTCCGGCTATCAAGCCGCTCAGGTGTTCGGCAATATCAGTAATGGCTATGGCATTTTTATGGGCGAGGCGATTTATAGCATGCACCATCGAGTTAAGTAAATAAAGGCCGATTCTTCCGCTTTTCCTGTTATTATCAGGTTGTTGTCAAAACACAACAGTTCAATTATTTAGACGTTGAAAACAATTTTAACGCTCTAGAAGTAACTATTTCCTTTGGTTTCGGTTAAATTATATCAACAAGGCTGTTAAACGAAATTTTATCATTCATTGAAGCGTTATTTTAGCGTCTAAATTCAATAGCCCATGAAGATCCAACTCTTAAGGACTATCGTTGTTTTTGTTTTAGCAACGTCTTCCGTATTTACTGCCCGGTCTAATTATTATAATGATTCGACCATGATGTGCGATATTGACCCCGTCATTGCGCGCCTCGACAGTATGTCTTATTCGCTGTTTACCCGCGATAAGTTTTTTGTAACCGATGATGAGTTGCTGGCCAGCATCAATATGCCTTCAGAGCTAATACCTCGGTATTCCCAAGCCGAAATCAAGGATAAGATGAAGTTGATTCCAACACTTGTCCCGCTCAACTACAATACACAGGTTCAGGCCTTCATCGATTTATTTGCTTACAAGCGCAGGGGACTCATGGCTCGCTGCCTTGCCAATTCGCAGATATATTTCCCTGTTTTTGAAGAAATATTAGATCGCAAAGGCTTGCCTATGGAGCTTAAATACCTTCCTATAGTGGAGTCGGCTTTTAATCCTATTTCCATTTCCAGGGCAGGGGCTACGGGGTTGTGGCAGATGATGTATGGAACAGGTGCTCAAATGGGCCTTGATATCAACTCATACATTGATGAAAGACGCGATCCTATTAAAGCTACTGAGGCAGCGGCTGATTATTTGAAACTGCTGTATAAGATGTATGGCGACTGGCATTTAGTACTAGCGGCTTATAATTCGGGGCCGGGTAACGTTAATAAGGCTATTGCAAGGGCAGGTGGGGTAAAGAATTTTTGGGCTATCATGAATTATCTGCCTGCCGAAACCAGAAGTTATGTGCCTACTTACATTGCTGCTGTATATGTAATGTGTAATTACAAAGATTATAAACTGGTTTCTGCCGAGCCAAGAAGAGAGTTGTATGCAGTGGATACAGTGCTCATCACTGCCAAAGTGAGCTTAACTCATATTTCTAATTTACTTTCTATTCCTGTAGATGAACTTCAGTTTTTAAACCCATCTGTTAAGTTGGGTGTGATTCCTGAAACTAAAAATGGGTTTCCGCTCAATCTGCCTATCAACTATTTCGCTCTTTTCGAGGCTAGAAAATCAGATATTATGAATGATACTTCCCTTTTAGTAAAGGAGTATCTGCCCGTTGCAATGACCTCTAAAACTATTTACTATAAGGTAAAGAAGAATGAAACCATCAGCAAGGTTGCTTCTAAGCATGGTGTATCGGTAAGCAATATTAAAAAGTGGAACAGGCTGAAAAACTCTTCTGTTTATTACGGACAGAAACTAAAACTGATTATTTCTTCCCCGGCACAGGCAGTTTCTTCTTCCTATGCTCAGGCTTTTGCAAATAAGATTATTGAAAAGCCTACAGACTCAGTGGTGATTAATCTGGCAGTTGTTGTTGCTGACAGCACTGCTGATAATGCTGCTAAAGGAACCATTAAGCCTCTTCAGTTAAACAAGGAATGTGGTTGTATTTACCACGAAGTTCAGCCTGGTGATACCCTTTGGAATATAGCCGAGCGCTACAAAGGATTAACCTTAGATAGGTTGAAGGCCGATAACAAAAGCCTGATGAACCGGCCAATTAAAGTAGGCGAAATAGTTAAGGTTGTTTTGTAAAAACACCCTGGCAATTGTAATGATCCTGCTGTTTGATAAATCTCTTTTATAAAGCATCAAGCCATTGATAGTGTGGAGGAATTACTCGCTCTTAACTATCTTGCTGTATTTAATCTCACCATCGCAGTCAAAGCGTATGGTATAAGTACCCGTAGAAAGATTTTCCAGTTTTAGCAAGTCATTGTATTTGCCCGGCTCACGAAAAGTTTGGGTTTGAGAATAAACAAGTTTACCGCTCATGTCAAGCACTTCTACCTTTACCCCGCTTTTCTTTAAAAGGGTATAGCTTATCTCGGTTTGCCCTGTAAAAGGGTTTGGATAAACGGCAAAAATATCATCTGTTGTTTTATTGTAATCAATACCGGTCCATTGCTGTTTCAAAATCGTAAAATGGTCGCGGATGGAGTCATACGCATTAAGGTAGTAGCCATCCAGACGGTCTCCATCAATATCTACAATCAGTGAGCCGATGCAGGAATCACATTGCTCGCCCCAATAAATTAAAGGATGGTTGAGAGGCGCTGAAGCATTGCTTCCGCTGCTATTGCCTTCTACCACATATACGGTTCCTTTTCCTGCCAGCGGGCCGTTGGTATATTTCACATACGCCTGCCCTGCATCGCCATCGCCTGTTCTGTTGCCGTTGACCAGCATCGAAGAATTAAATCCTGATTTGAAAGTATACAAACCATTAGCAAGGTAGCTTCGCTGATAATTGTGATCATGTCCGGTGAGAATTAGATCAACGCCATTTTGCTCTAAGATTGGATTGAAGTGCGCGCGTGCGGCAAAAGTGAATAGCTGAAAACTTAAAAGCTCTGTAAAGTCTCCATCGCCACTATAAGGACATTGATGCCAGAAAGCTATTTTCCATTTCTTGGTGGTGGCTGCAAGATCTGCTTTCAACCAATCAATCATTGGTGAGGTAAAAGTAGTAGTGTTGGTATAACTCTGCACACCTACCCAATCATTAACGCTGCTGGTAGCTCCCAGTTCCGAATTCAGCGAAATAAAATGGATATCACCATAGTCAAACGAGTAATAAAGTTTGGTGTGAGATGCCACCCCTCCATGCTCACCTTCAATTGGAGGATCTACCATATCAAGATATGGGCCCGTTTGCTGCAGAGGCGGAGTGTTGCAACCTGCCTGCCAGCCGCATACACTGTTCCAGTCATGATTTCCCGGAGATGGCGCAAACGGCATGTTAAGGAAAACATTGCCATAGCCATTGATAGTATCGAAACATTTAGTAGAGTATTCTAGGTCGGTTCCATCCTGATAAACATTATCGCCAAGCCAAAGCTGCAGGTCAGCGGGATGATTAGCCGTGTAACTCAAGTAGGAATTACGGACATCACGCTCGTCAATATTACCATGTCCCCAATCACCTATCGCCCATAGACGAACCGGGGTTGGAATCGAAGGATCAGGTGCTGTGGTAAAATACATCAGCGGGTCTGAGCCTCTTTGTATCTGGGTGCTGCTACCTATCGAATAGAAATATTTTGTGCGTGGAGAAAGCCCGTTAATTTTTACACGATGCTCGGTAGTAGGCGTTGCGCTGTCGGCAAACAAAGTCATAGAGCCAAGCGTAGTGCCGTAATAAACTCGGCTGTCGGTAAGCGAGTCAGTGCGCCATCTTACAACCATACTGTTAGGCCCCGGGCTTTGAAGGTAAGGTCCCCTCGTTATAGTTTGTCCGTTTGTTTCAAAGGAAATAAAAGCAGATAAGGCAAAAAATAGGGAAAAGGGTAAACTTCTTTTCATAAGCAATTAGATTTTGACTGATGTATTGTGTGTATCCTGAAAATGAAATTATACAATTCCCTTTGATTTGGAATTCTTTATTTCTTTCCTGCTTCTTTATTGCTTAATTTTATAGGTGTGAATCAATAATACAGTGCAAGCTATGTTTCGCTTTCCTTTGATATTAGTTTTTTCTTTGATGATGACAGCGGCCTGTTTCGCTCAGACAGACAGCAGTTGGACCGCCCCCCGGTTTGATTCTTATCAGATATACCTCAAGAAGCCTGTGAAGGAGATAAGAGAAATACAATACCACAAAGATTGTACGCCCATTAAGGGGCGGATTTCGGAGGAACGAAAAATTATCATGGAAAACTATGAGCCGGGTAACAAAGTATACATCCAATTGATATACACAGATGGTACCGAAGAGGAATTTGTAAGAAGTCCCTGTTATATTGACCCGGTTATATTATAGGCCCGCAACCAACTACCCGTTCAGCTTTTTGTAATCAGCAAGGAACTTCTCTAAACCGAGATCAGTAAGCGGATGGTTGAAAAGACCCTGTATAGAGGAAAGCGGACAAGTGGCTATGTCTGCACCGGCTTCTGCGCAGCGAACAATATGAAGTGAAGAGCGAATAGAAGCCGCAAGTACTTCAGTTTTGAAACCGTATATCTTATAGATGTTTACTATCTGACTTATCAGTTGAACGCCATCCC
>JAZKEP010000195.1:0-4271 GCA_040387015.1 Bacteroidota bacterium | reverse complement strand
CATCTATTCTGCCAATAAAAGGGGAGACCATAGCGGCACCGGCCTTTGCTGCAAGTATTGCCTGCGCTGCCGAAAACACTAACGTGCAGTTTGTTTTTATACCATTGTCGGTGAAGTATTTAATCGCTTTTACACCTTCTTTTATCATAGGCACTTTTACTACAATGTTCGGATGAAGCTTAGCTAACTTGTTTCCTTCTTCAACCATCCCTTTGAAATCGGTGGAAATTACTTCGGCACTTACAGGGCCGCTTACCATTTCGCAGATGGTAACGTAATGTTTCAAAATGTTGGCTTCTCCTTTAATGCCTTCTTTTGCCATGAGCGAAGGGTTGGTAGTAACACCATCTAAAATGCCCAGGGATTCAGCTTCTTTAATTTGTTCAAGACTGGCAGTATCAATAAAAAATTTCATGTAGATAAATGATTAAGAATAAACAGTTAGTGAATGGTGCAAATGTAATTATGAAGTTGTAAGAAGGAAACGCCCGAAACATTTATCCATTTCAAATGGCGCTTGCTTCTCTTTTACTTCGTTATAGTCACCCTTACTTTATGAGTCTCATCTGTTACCGGGTTACTAATGCGCAGTATATAATCAGCTGACGACAGCGTTGATATATCTATATTGCCATTCCCCTGAACAGCCTGCTTTAGCACTACTTCTCCCAGTAAATTCAGCATTTCAACCTGCAGGCGTTGCGATGTAGAGGAGCGAATAAACACTACGTTGTTTGCAGGGTTTGGATAAACCTGAATGGTTCCGTTGAGCGTTTCTATAATGGAGCTCGGCCCAACGTTTACAGTAACGCGAGCAGAAGCACAGTTTAAACAACTTGCATTGGTATGATCGCACACTAAATAACGGAAGGTGTCAACACCTGTAAAATTCGGAGCAGGGATATACGTAATGGTGTTATCTGAATTTATGATAGCAGTTCCGTTTGTCGGGTTTGTTTTAAGATTTACATACAATGGATCATTCTCAGCATCGGTGTCGTTGCCGGTAACTGTTATAACGGCCGTATCATTTGTAACAGCATTTGCTATATCATTGGCTGCCTTCGGAAGCCTGTTGGCGTGATATAAAGGATTGTATTTGTATGGCTCATTCACCATAAAGGTCCAGCCTGTTACTTCAACGCCAGCCTGCGACACCGCACTCAGGCGCATAGAGTCATTGCCAAATATTTCAACTTTCCCAAAGGTGTTAGAGAAGTTATTGCCATCGCACAAACCGCTGCCTCCTTTGTTCCAGATGTTGAAACCCATAAACTGTTGATTGGTGACCCACTCCTCCGAGTTTGCTTTCTTCAGGTTGCCGCTGTTCAATTCGGGGATACCTGAATTGGTTCCGTCATCCAAACCAACAGTATGTGTATCACCGCTTACCATAAATACATTCTTGATGTTGTTGTTCATTACATACTTTACAAGGCTGTCGGCATCTTCTTTAAAGCCCGCCCAGCAATCGCCATAGTTTTGCCATGCCATGTATCCGTAGTTTGGAAGGCCGGAGATGCCAGCACCCCAGTAGGGAACATTACCCCCGCCTATTTTCAGACAAGTATCAACGGTCATTCTTAAGGCAATATTGAATGCATCGCTGCTGATGATAAATTTCCAGGTAGCGGTAGAGTTAGATAAACCGTTGCGCAGCCAGGCTGTTTGTTTAGCACCTAAAAACGAATAACCTACCGGAGGGTTATACACCCATTGGCTTCCTGATTTGGAAACTGCAACAGCCTGTGGTGTGCGCATTGCTCTTGTATCAATTACAAAAAACTCGGCATTGCCCGAACGGAAACTGTGATACACCCCTTCGGTGCTATCTTCTAATTTATAACCGGGGAAATAATCCTGGTAAGCTTTAATGGTATTGATTCGCGCTTGAACAGGTTGTGTAAGAGCTACAGGGGCCCCAAGGTCAGGGAAACCTATTTTGAATCCTGAAGCGGCATCTTTTGCTGAATTATCATTTAGATAATCGTGATCATCATACACATAGTCGGTGCAAAGTGTTTGCATAAACCCGATGCTGCTGGGGCTGGTATAGCGCAGTTTGTAAAAGTTATAATGGTTGTTGATGTCAACGGCAAATGAAGTAGGAGGGTTGCTGGCATACAAATCATTCGTACCTGTTGCTGCATCCGGATAACCCCAATCGCCAATCTGCAAAAAGGCTTTGGGCTCGTAAGTAGCTGCTGTAACAAACAGTCCTGAGTCGGCATCCGTCAAATCATACAGGCAGGAACCTGAAACAAATACCTGATGAGGGGCTGAACCCACAGCAGGATATGTTTTAAAAGAGGCAACGGCACCCGATGGGTTTCCGCCAATTAGGGCACGCACATAGTATTTGGTATCGGCAGATAAACCCGGTATGTCAGCAATGGCAACGGTATCTTTAGCTGCATCGGTAATTACTACTGCGCTGGCATCAATTGTACCAAAGGTATTAATGGTGCTAAGCTGGACTGTTACTGAAGAAGACACATCGGTTCTCACCATTACTCTGCATGAAATATCGCTTACCGCACCTATAATAGGGCCATGAGTGATAATTTGTGCAAACGCTGAGCAGGAGAGAAGGAGCATGAGAAAAGCATAAATATTTTTCATAGCATCAATTATTTTGAACTGTAAAGTTGAAAAGAAAAAACAAATGTATGAATGAGCTTTATCACAATCTGTTTAAATAAATCCACAACCTGTGTTTTGTTGCTGTATTCGCCTGATGGTAGTGATAAACAAAACACAACGCCCATACTGTAACAATGTGTAGTAGCCTTATTGACACTAGCAGGGCATTCCTTTACCTTATCTGCATACAACAGCCGAAAAATTTAAACGCAGGTATTATGAACAAACTCAGTAAAATTATCGCAACAGGTTTAGTAGCCTTATCGCTTAACACATATGCCGATGATTGCCCATCGCTTTCAGGCGAGGTGATTATTGGCACCGGTAAGGAAAGTGATTTTACCACCATTAGCGAAGCGATGGATGCGCTTCGTTGCGGAGGTGCTTCGGGACCGGTTACGTTTATGTTGGAAAGCGGCACTTATAAGGAGCGGTTGGTTATTTCTTCCATACCTGGCATTGATGCTTTCAATCCTTTAGTGTTTCAGTCCGCATCAGGCAACAACACCGATGTGGTTATCAGCTATGCAGCTACCGATGCTACCGTGGTGGTTAATGCTTCTTTCGTTTCGTTCGAAAATATAACCATTGATCATAGCAAAGGAACTTATGGAAACTGTATGCGTGTGGAAGGTAAATCGAGCAACCTGATGTTCAGAGGAGTGCTTTTTGACGGAGTTGAAAAAGCTGCCGCAGGTGAAACCAATGCTACCGTTTATTTTGCACCCACAGCAACTAAAAGCAATATTAGTTTCGAAGATTGCGAAGTAAATTTCGGCAGCATAGGTATCTGCAAAAAAGGAATGAGCAGTATGTTTCCCGATACCCGCACTACTATTTCAGGAACTCTTTTCTTCGGGCAGACAGAAGCGGGCATGACCCTTTCCAACGAAGAGGCCCCGCTTATTACGAGCAATGTGGTGAGCACTTCCAGCAGCATAAACGGCTACAAGGCAATTTATCTGGATGAAGTTTCGAACAATGTAATGGTTACTAAAAACATTCTGAATACTGCAAATAATGCAATGGGCTTAGTGATGAACAACTGCATGGCGAGCGCCACTAACCCCGGACAGATTATTAATAACACAATGGCTCTGCAGGGTAATACGCAGGCTTTGGGTATCAGCATGAGCGGCAATACCGATAATCATGTTTTTAATTTCAACCGGGTGAAGATGGCTATGAATGCCGACAATGCCTCCACGCAAGGTTATTACAGCAATTCTTCAACCGGCACTAACATTAATATGATGAACAGTCTGTTTATAGATATGAATACCGGGGTTTATACCGTTATGGGCAACTCTTATAAAGATTTCTTCAATCAGTTGCCGGGCCAAAGCAACCAGGCCCTTACGGCAAAGGCTAATTCTTTTACTATGGAGAAAGTTTCGGGAGTTAAGTAATCCCTCCGGATTCTTAAAATCTTTGAAACCGTTATCCGCAACGATGCGGCAAAACATTAAATGATTTAGAACGACCTCCGCAACGATGCGGCATGTCATTGAATGATTTAGAATGAGCTCCGCAACGATGCGGCAAAACATTAAATGATTTAGAACGGCCTCCGCAACGATGCGGCAAAACATTAAATGATTTAGAACGACCTCCGCAACGATGCGGCA
>JAZKEP010000194.1:1666-2042 GCA_040387015.1 Bacteroidota bacterium | reverse complement strand
CGGCGCCATTTAAATTAAATAAAACGTAACCAGTTGCGTAACTTCCTCTGATATCATTTACAATCTGGTCAGTAGTTCTC
The DNA here is from genome assembly GCA_040387015.1 of Bacteroidota bacterium. GTDB lineage: Bacteria > Bacteroidota > Bacteroidia > Chitinophagales > LD1 > Bog-950. The sequence continues at coordinate 1,962 of JAZKEP010000194.1, read as the reverse complement.
TTGTTATAATATGTAACATCCACTCCTAAACGATCCTTAAAAAAAGCTAACTCGGCACCAAACTCGTAAGACTTAGCGAACTCTGGGCGCAAGTTTAGGTTCGGACCTGTAAATCCATAACCATAACCACCGCCAACTGTTGTTTTGTATTCCAAAGATGGTCTATATGCATAAGGACGTGCATCTTTCCCTACTTCCGCATAAGCAGCTCTTAACCTTCCTGATGTAAACACATTTTGAAGCGTCGTTTTAAGCAATGGCATATCAGTAAAAACAAAACTTGCAGAAACTGACGG
>JAZKEP010000194.1:0-1656 GCA_040387015.1 Bacteroidota bacterium | reverse complement strand
ATACCAGAATGAGTATCTTTCAACTGGAATAGTTGAAGTTCTATCGTTTCTGACAGTACCAGTTAAATATAGGTAATTGCCCCAATTTAAGGTTGCTCTGCTAAAGAAACTCACTAATCGTCTTTGCGAAATACTGTTCTTAGCATTCCTAATACTGGTATTGTTAACAGAAACGAAATTCGGATCTAAAAAACCTTCTCCGTAAGTGGCATCTACATTTGACTTTAAATCTTGAAATGATTGTCCAATAGTTCCGTCAATACTAAGACCTTCAAAAATGGTTTGTTTATTGAAATTCAATAAATTCTGCATATTGATATTACGAGTAACGTCATCGGCAATATCTATAATCCCTTTAAAAGCAAAACCAGAAGCACTTTCTGGATGTCTTACCACCAAATTTTGAGTGGTGTAATTATCAACCCCAATGTTTGTTTTTAAGGTTGCAAATTTAAACGGCGTAAAGGTTAACCCTAAATTCGCAAGTATTCTATTCACCTTAGAGTTAATTCTATTCTTATTCACGTTAAAGTAAGGATTATCCATTTCTGAGCTAGCTGCCAAGGCGGCAACTGCCTGCCGTCTTCCGCCTGCTACAGTTAAATAATCTTTTGCATTATCTGTTTGTGGCCAAGCTAATAATCCAAGCAATGGACCGCCATCACCTTTCCTCGCCTGATCATTATTTGAATACGTATAACCAATGGAAAGGTCTGCCTTTAACCAGTTATTCAAAGTCGCCTGAGTTGCTCCCGTTAAGTTGATCCTATCATATAGTGAATTAGGAATTACACCATTTTGATTGGTATACGAAGTAGAAATCCTATATGTTACTTTTTCTGAACCACCACTTAAGGACAAATTATGCTTTTGAGTCAGCGCATTTTGGAAAAAGCCATCTACATTATCGTAAAACGTAGTACCCTCGGGATATTCTGCCCCAAAATAGAGGAAAGACCCATTTCCTTTTCCTGATGTGCCAACCGATGACCCACTAATCCCATAATCACGTTGAACTTCTGGCTTCCCACGTGGATGCTCAATTCTAAAACTATTGCTATAATCAATTACTCCAGTCCCAGCTTTGCCCCTCTTGGTAGTAATCACAATAGCTCCATTAGCTGCGTCAATTCCGTAGAGCGCAGCGGCTTCTGGGCCTTTTAATACTACTAAGCTTTCAATATCTTCGGGATTAATATCGGAAGATCTATTGGTAAAATCCGTATTTCTGTTTGCTTGAGCAGTGGTGGAAAAACCTTCTGAATAAAAGGCAGAGTTATTCAGCGTTTTGTTATCAATCGGCAAACCATCAATAATCATTAACGGCTGGTTGCTTCCACTTATTGAACTTACTCCCCTAATCGTAATTGAAGTTGAGGCTCCTGGAATACCAGAAGTCGCGGTAACTTCAACCCCAGCAACACGGCCTTGAAGGGCATTGATAAAGTTCTCACGCTGCGTTCCTGCAATATCCGCACCCTTCACTTCTTGTTGGGAAGTTCCCAATGACCTTTTTGAAACCCTCTCACCTAATGCAGTAATTACCACCTCGTTTAAACTTGTGGCATCCGAGGCTAAAACAACATTAATCACGGTAGAAGTTCCAACCGTTTTTTCTTGAGTAGCCAACCCCAAAAACACAAACTGCAGCACATC
>JAZKEP010000193.1:3227-5685 GCA_040387015.1 Bacteroidota bacterium | reverse complement strand
ACGGTGATTGAATTTTTTAAAACCCTTCCGGACAGTGGCGGCCGACAGATTGACGAAACAGAACAACGTGAAATTATGGCGAGGGCTTTGGATGACATGGGTATAACCTATTTAATCTCTCAAGACAATGCAGTTATTGCAACAGGTTTTGGACAGTTTGTTTTGGAGGGAAAAATTGACGAAGACATCAAGACACTTACCAAGTTAGCGCTTAACAGAGAACTTCTTCCAATTTTAATTGACCGTTGGGGAGATGACTATAAACAAACAAGAAAGGAGCAACTAACTAAAATGTTGAAGGTGGTTGACTTGATGAATAAATAAACTATGCTACTTCACACCTCCCTTCTTCCAAGACTTCCTTAAGGTGCTTGGAACCTTATATAAAGGAAGGTCTCCGTCCTTCTGATTTTTTTTGTATCATTGCCTCCACAATTTCAAACCCTTGTAAGCACAGCTTTCAAGGGTTTTTTTACCTCCATGAATCACAGAGCAGGCTTTGTAAACATCATCGGTCTTCCCAACGTAGGCAAATCAACCTTGATGAACGCCCTGGTTGGAGAGCGCATGAGTATTATATCACCCAAGGCACAAACCACCCGCCATCGTATTTTGGGTATTGTTAGCGGTGATGATTATCAGGTAGTTTTCTCCGATACTCCCGGCTTTATCAACCAGCCTGCCTACAAGTTGCAAACCTCGATGAACGACTTTGTGCTGCAGGCGCTTGAAGATGCCGATGTGCTGATATTTGTGACCGATAAGTTTCAAAAAGAGGAAGAGCAAAAACACCTTATAGAACTTATACAGAACACTAAGGTACCTTCCTTAGTGCTACTCAACAAAATTGATTTATACCAACAGGAAGAAACCGAAAGCTTACTAGCCGATTGGAAGAAAAAACTTCCTGCCAGCCAGGTGTTACCTATCACGGCCTCCTCGGGCATTAATGCCGGAAAGGTGATAAAGAAGATAGTAGAGCTGCTTCCCGAATCGCCTCCTTACTACGATAAAGACCAATTGACCGACCGGGGAACGCGGTTCTTTGTTTCAGAAATAGTGCGCGAAAAGATCTTTCTTAATTACAGCAAAGAAATACCTTACTCTTGCGAAGTAATAGTAGAAACCTATAAAGAAAGCGAAAAGATAGACCGCATCCGTTGCCTCATATTTGTAGAGCGCGAATCGCAAAAGGCAATTGTAATAGGCAACAAAGGCGAGTCGTTAAAAAAAGTAGGTATCGAGGCACGAAAAGATATAGAAGCCTTCTTGGGAAAGCAGGTTCATTTGGAGTTGTTTGTAAAGGTGAAGGACAAATGGAGGAATGATTCAAACACTTTGAAGAACTTCGGATACACGAATTAAAAGCTAAAGCACAATGAGTTTCACAGTAGCCATAGTAGGCCGGCCCAATGTAGGCAAGTCAACCCTTTTCAACCGTTTAATAGGAGAAAAGAAATCGATCACCGATGATATCAGCGGTGTTACCCGCGACCGTATTTATGGCGAATGCGAGTGGAGCGGCAAAACCTTTAATGTAATTGATACCGGAGGATTTGTTCCCAGTTCAAAAGATATTTTCGAAAAGCATATCCGCGAACAGGTTCTTATTGCTATTGACGAATCATCGCTCCTGCTGTTTGTGGTAGATGCTACTACCGGAATTACCAATCTGGATGATGAGTTTGCTAGAATTCTAAGGAAGCACCAGAAGAATGTGTTCCTGGTGGTGAACAAAGTAGATAACAATGCACGCCTTCACGAAGCCAATGAGTTCTATAGCCTTGGCCTCGAGAACATCTTCTTTATTGCTTCTATGACAGGTTCAGGCACAGGAGAGTTATTGGATGCAGTAATAGAAAGAATTCCAAAAGAAACAGAAGAACCGGTAGAGGAAGATATTGCAAAGGTTTGCATCATCGGCCAACCGAATGTAGGTAAATCATCCTTAGTAAATTCACTATTGGGAGAAGACCGGAATATTGTGACTGACATTGCAGGCACTACCCGCGACTCAATACATTCCCGCTATAAGAAGTTTGGCAAAGAACTTATACTGATTGACACTGCCGGTATTCGCAGCAAGTCGAAGGTTCATGAAAACCTTGAATTTTACTCGGTAATCCGGGCTATTAATGCTTTGGATGAATCAGATATTGCAGTAATTGTTATTGACGCAGCCAAAGGAATTACGCATCAGGACCTATCCATCTATAAAATGGCCATTAAAAAGCATCGCGGTATTGTGGTAGCTGTAAATAAATGGGACTTGATTGATAAGGAAACTAACAGTGCTCGTGATTACGAAGCTAACCTTCGGTCTAAACTTGCACCGTTTAACGATGTGCCTATCATATTCATCTCCGTATATGAAAAGCAACGTATTTTCAGAGTGATAGAAACCATCGAAAAGGTATATCAGAACCTCAAAAGGCGTATTACCACATCCCAACTGAAT
>JAZKEP010000193.1:0-3217 GCA_040387015.1 Bacteroidota bacterium | reverse complement strand
TTAAAGGCTATTCAGCAATACCATCCGCCTGCTACCGATGGTAAGTTGGTGACTATAAAATACGTAACTCAATTACCAACTCCTACCCCATCGTTTGCATTTTTCAGTAACCATCCAAAATACATACGGGATTCTTATAAGCATTACCTCGAAAACAAGATGCGGGAGAACTTTGACTTTAATGGGGTGCCTCTGAATATTTTCTTTAGGGAAAAGTAGAGCCTCCTAAAATCAATACACCAAGCCATTTAGCCTGTGGATAGGTGTTCAAAAAAAATTAGCAGAAATTTGCAAATACCAAATATGGAAAATTATATTTGCGCGTCAATTAATTAACCTAAAACTAAAAACAAAAGAAATGAAAAAGGTATTTTTCGCTTTCGTAGCTGCTTCTGTAGTAATTCTTTCAGCTTGCAACAACAAACCAGCTGAAACTGAAGCTACAGCTGTTGACAGTACTGTTACTACAGTTGTAGAAGAAGTTACTACTACAACTACAGTAGACTCTACTGTTACTGTTGATTCTACTACTGCACAGTAATCAGAAGTACACAAGTAATAAAAAAGTCCCGAATTTTCGGGACTTTTTTATTTTAAGACAACCAGAGTTGCTATAAGGCGTTCTGCCTTATGTGTTCTACCACTCCGGGATCAAGCAAGGTGCTGGTATCTCCTAAATTAGAAACATCTCCCTCAGCTATCTTTCGCAATATTCTCCTCATAATCTTCCCGCTTCGTGTTTTAGGCAAGCCATTTACTATCTGAATCTTATCGGGGCGCGCAAAAGGGCCTATCTTTTCAGCTACTATCATCCTCATTTCGTTTCGCAACTTCTCTTCATCCGCAACTATCCCTGAACATATAACAAAGGCATAAATACCCTGTCCTTTTATATCGTGTGGATAGCCTACTACTGCGGTTTCAATTACTAATTCATGCTCGTCTAATGCATCTTCAATTTCACCGGTGCCTACTCTATGACCTGAAACATTCATCACATCATCTACTCTTCCGGTTATCCGATAATCTCCATCAGCATCTCTCCTGCAACCATCCCCGGTAAAATAGTAACCTTTATAAGCGGAAAAGTAAGTTTGACGAAACCGCTCATGGTCGCCATATACGGTGCGCGCCATTCCCGGCCAGGGCTGCTTAATGCAAAGATTTCCCTGCACATCATTGCCATTCACTTCTTCGCCATTTTCATTCATCAACACGGGCAATACCCCCGGCATTGGCAGCGTGGCAAAAGCAGGTTTCATCTTTGTAACGTTTGCTAAGGAAGAAATAAGAACACCTCCCGTTTCCGTCTGCCACCAGGTATCAACTATCGGGCAGTTACCTTTACCTGCATTCTTGTGATACCACTGCCATGCTTCTTCATTAATAGGCTCGCCTACACTTCCTAAAACTCGAAGACTGCTTAAATCCTTTGATTTAAAAATTTCAGTTCCATATGTTTCAAGAGAACGAATAGCCGTAGGTGCAGTATAGAAGATATTTACTTTGTGCTTATCTATCACATCCCAAAACCGTCCATGGTCAGGATAAGTGGGAATACCCTCGAACATAATTGTGGTTGCTCCATTCAGTAGTGGTCCGTAAATAAGATATGAATGACCCGTCACCCAGCCTACATCAGCAGAGCAGAAGAACACTTCCTTATCTCTGTAATTAAACACATTCAGGAAAGTATAAGCTACATAGACCATGTAGCCTGCTGTGGTATGCAATACCCCTTTGGGTTTTCCTGTGCTGCCGGAAGTATAAAGTATAAAGAGCGGGTCTTCAGCATTCATGGATTCAGCTATGCTTTCAGATGAAACACCTTTCACAACATCACTCCACCAAATATCCCTTCCCTGCTTCATTTCAATCTCGGAGTTACGATGATTGAACACAATACATTTTTTTATTGAAGGGGTTAACAGCATGGCGTCATCGGCAATTCTCTTTAACTCAATTTTCTTTCCTCCCCGATACACCGCATCTGCTGTAATGAGCAAAACACACTCACTATCATTAATTCTATCGGATAGAGAAGTGGAAGAAAACCCTGCAAATACCACTGAATGAACCGCGCCAATGCGAGTGCAAGCCAGCATAGCAATAGCAGCTTCGGGCACCATAGGAAGATAAATACAAACCCGGTCACCTCGCTTTACTCCTATGTTCTTTAAGGTATTTGCAAAGCGGCAGACTTCTTCGTGGAGCTGTTTGTAGGTAAGCGTTCTGAATTTTTCTTTTGGATCATTAGGTTCCCAGATAACAGCTATTTGGTCTGAGCGGGTTGAAAGATGACGGTCTAAACAGTTTTCACTCAAATTACACTCAGCGCCTTCAAACCATTTTACTTTAGGCTCAGTGAAATTCCATTCCAACACTTTATCCCATTTCTTCCTCCAGGAAAAGCTTTCTGCTACTTCAGCCCAAAATGCTTCAGGGCAGTTGATGCTTTTCGCATAAATACTTTTATATTCTTCTAAGGAAGTAATCTGCTTCATAAAATGAGTATTTATTCAAAACGAATTGCTTTTACAGGAGAAATTTTAGAAACCAGCATCGAGGGAATAACCAACAAAAGAAGAGTAAAAAAGATAGTTCCGACATTCATCGTCAGAATCCACATCCAGTTAATGTCAACCGGAGCATAAGATAAATAGTAAGACTCTTGTGGCAAGGTGATAAAGTGAAAATACTTCTGCGTCAGGCAAACACCAATGCCAAAAACATTCCCCGCCAGCAAGCCAATGCCGATTATAGCGGCAGAATAATAGAGGAAGATTTTACGAATAGAAGCATTAGCCGCACCTAGGGCTTTCATAATGCCGATCATATTAGTTCTCTCCAGAATTAATATGAGCAGAGCAGTAACCATATTAATGGCTGCTACAATTATCATAAGCGTAAGAATGATAAGTTCATTCATTGTTTGCAATTCGAGCCAATCAAAAATTCCGGGGCTGAGGCTTTTGATGGTTTGTACATCAAGCTTTGGATTATTGATACGCGAGTAAATATCCTCTGCTATAATTTCCAGAGGGTCCCGTCTCCTTTCAATAAAAGACTCTTCACTCAGTAAACCTCCAAACAGAGTAAGGAAATAAGATTGGCTTCTATCCTTGAAAAGATTATCCTGCTTTAGAAAAACCTCAAAGCCACCAACAGTATCTTTACCCCAACCATTCAAGTCCTGAATTACTCCAATATCCACCAA
>JAZKEP010000192.1:2703-11435 GCA_040387015.1 Bacteroidota bacterium | reverse complement strand
GCCGGTGTTCCCGGAAGTCTTGGAGCCACAGGTGCTACCGGCCCCACCGGAAATACAGGTGCCACAGGTTCAGGCGGAGGTGCCACAGGGCCCACAGGCCCAACAGGTTTAGATGGAATTCCCGGTTCTGCAGGTACAACAGGTCCAACGGGCCCTACCGGTTTAAATGGAATCCCCGGCTCTACAGGGCCATCGGGTGTTGACGGACCAACAGGCCCTACAGGTTCTACCGGGGCAACTGGCGCAACCGGTATAGGTGGAGGCGCTACCGGACCTACGGGCCCAACAGGTGCTACAGGGGCAACAGGTATTGGTGGCGGGGCAACAGGCCCCACCGGTGCTACAGGTAATAATGGCAATACGGGTGCTACAGGCACTACCGGTGCTGCGGGTGTTGGGGTAACAGGTCCAACGGGCTCAACCGGTGCAGTCGGAAATAATGGTAATACCGGGCCAACCGGCTCTACAGGAACTAACGGAAATACTGGAGCAACAGGTGCTGCAGGTGTTGGAGTAACAGGTCCAACGGGCAACAACGGTAATACCGGGCCAACCGGACCTTCAGGAACCAACGGAAATACGGGGGCTACAGGTACCACTGGTGTTGGAGTAACAGGCGCCACTGGCTCAACCGGTGCTATCGGCAATAATGGTAATACTGGACCTACAGGAACTAACGGAAACACCGGAGCTACAGGTGCAACAGGTGTTGGAGTAACAGGCGCTACGGGCTCAACCGGTGCCACTGGCAATAATGGTAATACAGGTGCTACAGGAGCAACAGGTTCCACTGGAACGGGAACCACAGGGCCAACAGGATCTATTGGTAACACAGGGGCAACGGGCGCTACGGGTGCTACGGGTTCGGGCGGAGGAGCTACAGGGCCCACCGGTGCAACAGGGCCAACCGGCTCCGGAGGTGGAAGTGATTGGACGTTGACCGGCAATGCGGCAACCACGCCTCCCACTAATTTCTTAGGAACTACGGATGCTAATCATTTGGTTGTCAAAACAAATAACCTGGAGCGTATACGTATCACCTCTGCCGGAGGAGTAGTGGTAAACAATACTACCCCCGCTGCTACCGATATGTTTTCTTCTTATTCAACAGGAGCCAACAGAGCAATGAGCGCTTATCCAACCGGTACGGGTATAGGGGTTTTGGTCATCACTTCCCCACCGCATACAGGCGATGGTATGCAGGTTCAAAAGTATGGCAACACAGGTAAAGGACTCAACTTATATATGGGCTCACCTAATACCGATATCGGTGTGCTGGCTGTTCATGATGGCACAGGCAGGGCGGGTTCATTTCAGCAGGGTAACGCATCGGCTATTGTGCCTGCGCTGGTAGCTACTCATGCCGGTAACTCCTATTCAGTTTCAGGGCAGAATAACCTTGCTACAAATACCAGTGCCGTAGGGTTCTTCTATCAATTATCTACCGGAACAACAATACCAACCTACCAGAACGCAGCCGCTGTATTAGGGCAAACAGTAGGTATCAGGGCAGGTGTTTTTCTTTCCACCGCTTTGTCGAGTAATGTGGAGGTAGTACACGCTGAATACAATCAGTCAGGAAATTACGATGCCATTGGTGTGTATGGCAAATCAACTCCTGCAACAAGTTTTGGTTACGGTGTAGTGGGTGAGGGAAGTAATTTCGGTGTTTATGCAAATGGCGATTTAGGAGCATCAGGACTTAAAACTTTTGCAATAGATCATCCGCTTGATCCTGCCAATAAGATACTAAAACATTTCTCTGTCGAATCTCCCGAGGTATTAAATGTATATAGAGGAAATGTTTTACTCGATGCAAATGGGGAAGCTGTCGTTCAGTTGCCCGATTACTTTCATTCAATCAACAAGGAGTTCTCATATGTAATTACTCCTATTGGTGCTCCTGCTAATCTCTACGTGAAACGCGAGATTGATTTGGAAGGGAAATTTAAAATCGCTGGCGGCAACCCCGCAATGAAAGTTTCCTGGTATGTATATGCCGATAGGAATGATCTCTACACGCAGAAGTATACTGAGAAGATTCAGGTAGAAACAATGAAGCATCCTGATCAGATTGGCAAATATTTCCGCCCCGAGTTATATAATCAGCCAAAGGAGAAAGGGATTTTCTATGGAGGTGATTACAAACTGCAGCATAAAATACCCGACATTAAACCCAAACTGGAGAAAAGAGATTAAAGCGATTGCAACCCTTCCTCTTTCGTCATCGTGTCTTGAATAAAATTCATGCTTTTTACCCTGTTGATATAACATTTCGGGCTTTAACCGTTTTATTTTCATTTTGCAGGCGTGAAAACAGCAGTAAACCATAAGGTGAAACTTCCGGTAATGGAACACTTCTACACTATTCAGGGGGAAGGTTTCCATCAGGGTAAGGCATCTTACTTTATACGTTTGGGCGGCTGCGATGTTGGCTGCCCCTGGTGCGATGTAAAAGACAGTTGGGACGCTGCAAAGCAGCCTTTAATGTCGGTGGAGGAAATAGTTGCCGTAGTGGTAAAATCAAAAGCGAAGATCTGCGTGGTTACCGGTGGCGAGCCCTTTATGCATAATCTAAGTCCGCTTACACAATTACTTCATAAGCATAAAGTCCGCACCCATGTAGAAACTTCCGGTGCGTATCCCATCACCGGCAAATGGGACTGGGTTTGTGTTTCGCCTAAGCGTTTTAAACTTCCGCTACAAAAAAGCTTAGATGCGGCACACGAATTGAAAGCTATCATCTTCCATAAAAGCGATTTCAGGTTTGCAGAAAAATATGCGCCACTCGTAAAGAACTCTTGTAAGCTTTTTCTTCAGCCCGAGTGGAGTAAAGAAAAAGAAATGCTGCCTTTGATGATTGATTACATTAAAAAACATCAGCAATGGGAAATCTCTTTGCAAACGCACAAATACATGAACATCCCTTAAACAGATTAGAATTTTAGAAACCGGAAATCAGCTATATCCATGAACAAAATCCTTCTTTTTATTACGCTTCTTGCCACCACTTCTTCGTATGCACAAACGGTTATAACCCGTGACGATGCAAAAGGAAATGCGAAAGATTATTTTGACCGTGCCGACAACGACTATGCTTTTGGCAAAGTAGAAAAGGCTGACTCGCTGTTTCGTTTGGCCGCTAAGGAAAAGGATAACTTTATTGATGCCTGGCTGCTCATCGGTCAGCTTAATTTAGAGCACCTTAATAGATATGATGAGGCAAAGAAGGCTTTTGAAAAAGTAAAGCTGTTGTTGCCCGGCTATGTGTACGAAATTGATTTTCAAATTGCCCGCTCCGAAATGAAACTGGCTGAATATGCCGGTGCACGTGGTCATCTTAAAGCTTTCCTGCAGCTGCCTAAAATAGCGGCTCAGCAAAAATTTCTGGCCGAGAAAATGTTGCAGGACTGCGACTTTGCCGAAGAAGCCCTCAAACACCCGGTTGATTTTGTTCCTGTTAACTTAGGAACTGCTATCAACACCACTGCCGATGAAAGTATGCCATCATTGACAGCCGATGGAAAGTATCTGTGCTTCACCCGCCATTTCGGTATGGGCAGGTTTCAGGATGAAGATATTTATATGAGCCTGCGCACCAGTGCGGGTTTTGCACCTGCCACCGGTATTGGCGAAATGATAAACACAGAAAGGTTTATTGAAGGGGCACAAAATTTTTCGCCCAGCGGAAAATATTTGTTCTTCACTTCATCCGACAGACCTGATGGCGTGGGCCGTGCTGATATTTACATGAGCCGCAAAACCGGTGATATATGGGAAAGTGCCAACAACATGGGCTCGCCCATTAATACACCGGGTTACGAAACACAACCATGCATTTCTGCCGATGGACGCGACCTCTTCTTTTCATCTGTTCGCGCTACCGGCAAAGGCGGAAGCGATATTTGGGTAAGCCACCTAAACGACCAAACGGGTTGGAGTATTCCGGTTAATGTAGGCAGTGTTATAAATACACAGTTCGATGAAATGCGACCTTACATTCACCCCGATGGCAACACTTTATATTTTTCTTCCAATGGTTTGCCCGGCATGGGCGGCTACGATATTTATGTAAGTCGTAAACAGGCCGACGGAAACTGGGGAACGCCTGTAAATTTAGGCTACCCTATCAACACTGCGGGCGATGAACTCGGCATCTTTGTAACAGCCGATGGAACCACCGCTTATTTCGCAAGCGAGCAGAAAGATTCTTACGGACAAATGGATATTTACCGTTTTAATATGCCCGCCAACTCTCGCCCGGGCTATACGTCCTATATTAAGGGGAATGTTTTTGATGCCACCACCCGCGAATCTATTTATGCCAATGTGCAGGTTTACGACTTAGAAACAGGTAAACTATACGCTACTCTTTCTACCGATAAAGTGAATGGACTTTTCTTATCCACGCTGCCTGCAGGTAGAAACTACGGCATTGAAGTAATGAAAGATGGCTACCTTTTCTATTCGCAGAATATTTCACTGATTGATATAAAAGAGGGCACTCCATACGAAGTGGATATTGCTTTGCATAAAATTGAAAAGGGAAAGAAGGTGGTGCTCAATAACCTTTTCTTCGAGCCAGAACAATACACCCTCACTGAATCATCGAATACCGAACTGGAAATAATCACTAAGCTGCTGAACAAAAATACCTCACTTACTATCGAAATTGAAGGGCATACCGACAACACTGGCAGTGATGATTTTAATAAGAAGCTTTCTGAAAACCGCGCAAAAAGTGTTTACAATGCATTGGTAAGTAAAGGAGTGGCAGCCGAAAGATTAAGCTACAAGGGCTATGCTTCCTCACAACCTATAGCGCCAAATACTTCTCCCGAAGGCAGGGCTAAAAACCGCAGAACCGAGTTTGTAGTAACAGGCATTTGATCAAGTAAGCTTTTTCATAATTTATCCTTTGGCCCATCTGTCGGAGAGAGATTAGGCGAGTAGTGTTGTAGCTCGGCAGATGAAGTTTTAATTTTTGAAGAAATAAAATTTCATTTTTCGTCAAGAAGATATGGAATTTGGAAAGTTGGGCATCTTCAACATAAGCAACTAATTATTATAGCCAGATCTATGCCCCTTAGATTCCTATTAAGCCTGTTCCCCCTCAGTAATATTGTTTCAGCTCAAACCGATTCTTTATCGGTGAAACAGCAGGCCGGAATATTCACTTTCGAGCAGTCCCCTGAATTTCCGGGCGGAAATCAGGTGTTGATGTCGATTATATATGAGCATCTTGAATATCCGCAAATGGAAAAGGATAATCATATACAGGGGGTGGTGGGCGTTAGATTTATTGTCAACGAAGATGGATCAGTGAGTGATGCCACAATAACAAAGAAAGTGAGCTACGGTTTAGATAAGGAAGCCCTGCGCGTGGTAAAACTCCTGCCGGCTTTTATTCCGGGTAGGCACCAGGGTAAAGCAGTAAAAGTTAATTGCCAGCTTCCCATACGTTTTGAGTTGAGTGATAAATCCAAAGCACCTTATCCCCAAGGAGTAATTCAACAACCCCGGAAATAACGAGGCAAAGCAACAACATGCTTCAGCTTTGTAAATAACTAATGAACTACATTCACTCTTCCGCTTCCTTTATCTTCAGCGATAAAAGATAAAGGCAAACCACTCCCACCCCTGCAGCGCTAAAAAGGAATACAGCTTCGGGTGAAACATAATGCCAGATGACTCCGGCCATACTGCTTGCCAGTAAAGCCATAATAGATGCAAGCCCGGCATAAGTGCCGATAGCAGAAGCAGTTTCACTTTTATGAACTAGGTTGCTGATAAGTGCTTTCGAAACACCATCGGTGGCGGCTGCATAAATACCATACAACATAAACAACATTACAAAACCTATGAAGGAAGTATTAAAACCAAAGCCGGCATAAACCAAAATGAAAATGCCGAAGAGGATAGTTTTCTTCATCCCCAACCTATCTGCCACGTGCCCAAACGGAAACGCTGCCAAAGCAAAAACAAGATTGTAGAGAATATAAATGCCTATCACATATGCATCGCTCCAGCCTGCTTGCTTAATCCGCATCAGCAAAAACAAATCGGAACTGTTGAAGAAGGCAAACAACAAAAGAGCAATCACCACTTTTTTATAATTGGCCGGAGAAGTTTTCAGATAACTGAAAGTTTGCGATAGCTGAAAAGAAGGCTTAGCGGTATGCACCTTTCTCTTTTCGTGAACAAAAAAAGTGAGCAACGTTCCTGCAATAGCGGGCACAAACGCAAGCATAAAAATAAGTTTGTATTGGCCGGGGTAATACAACAGAAACAACAAAGCAAACACAGGGCCGATGGTGGCGCCCAGCGTATCCATCGATTTATGAAACCCGAAAACCTTCCCCTTGTTGGCGACAGTGGTTTCATCCGATAGAATAGCATCGCGCGCAGCTGTGCGAACGCCTTTGCCCAGGCGGTCACCGAAGCGCGCAGTAAATACCCAGGCGGGATAGACGAGGAGCGCCATCATGGGTTTCGAAAGCGCACTCATGAAATAACCCAGCTGAACAAAAGGTAATCTGCGCCCCGCAGCATCGCTCCACCTGCCGAAATATCCTTTACTCAATCCCGCAATGGCTTCGGCAAATCCCTCCAGCACTCCAATAAGAACAGACGAGAATCCAATGCTGGAAAGAAACAACGGCATCACGGGGTAAAGCATCTCACTCGAAACATCGTTGAACAAACTCACCAGCGAAAGAATCCAAACGGTGCGGGTAATGTATTTCATGCTGAATGTGAGAATGTGAGCATTTGCGGATGAGCGAATGAATACCTTAACAACCAGGTATGCCTGTCATTCTGAACGAAGGTTTCCGAAGTGAAGAATCTTGTATTCAGCATTTTATTCTCGTATTCTCCATTCGCTAATTACTCAAACGTAATGAAGGCCCATATCAAACTCTGTATTCAGCACTTCCACCACATACTCATAATCATTCTTCATGTCTACATAATTCAAGTGCTTGGTATTGAGCAACACAATGCGCGAATGCTGCTGCTGTTTAAAATAATCTAAGTAAGCACTCTGAATTTTCTCTAAATAATCGCCCTGGATATTCTGCTCGTACTCTCTTCCGCGGATTTTAATGTTCTGCAAAAGTTTATCGATGGGTGTAAACAGATATAAAGTAATGTCAGGTTTAGGAAGCGAAGGATTAATAATATCGAACAACATGCGATATAACTTCGCTTCATCTTCATTCAAATTCTGCGTTGCAAAAATTAAACTCTTTTGAAACAGGAAATCAGAAACGGTGAATGTTTTAAAAATATCAGCCTCACTCAACAGCTTTTTCAAATGCTGAAAACGCTCCGCCATAAAATATAACTCAACAGGAAAAGCATGTCGCGCAGGATCATCATAAAACTTAGGAAGGAAAGGATTGTTTTCAAAAGCTTCCAGAATCAGTTTGCCGTTAAAATCGGCAGCAATCTTTTTCGAAAGCGTGGTCTTACCCGCACCGATACATCCTTCTATGGTTATAAAGTTATATAACATGATAGCAAGTTTACGATATTAAGTAACAAGTTGCAGGTTACAGGTGGCAGGTTCTACTCTAACCTATTTGCATTTAATCTGCCACTTGCAACCTACAACCTTTCACTCTACATTATGACTATTCTGTTGAAAAAGTATCTTTAGCCGATTAACAATTACCCAATATACGCTTAACCTTTTTCGCATGACTGATTTATTCAGAAAGAAAGATGTAACCAAAGTTTTGGCCGATGCCGAAGCCGGATTAAGTGAAGCTTCAAAAACAGGAGGCATGCACCGCACTTTAGGCGTACGCGACCTCACCTCTTTTGGTATTGCAGCCATAGTTGGTGCGGGAATATTTTCCACCATAGGCAAAGCAAGCTTCGATGGTGGCCCGGGAATTATTTTTCTTTTCCTTTTTGTGGCGGTGGCTTGTGGTTTTTCGGCTTTGTGTTATGCCGAGTTTGCCAGCATGGTTCCTGTAAGCGGCAGCGCATATACTTATTCTTATGTTGCTTTCGGGGAACTCATCGCCTGGATTATAGGCTGGGATTTGCTAATGGAATACGCCATAGGAAACATTGCAGTAGCAATTTCCTGGAGCGACTACTTCACCGGTTTATTTGCAGGCTTTGGAATTAATATTCCGGCCTACATCACCATGGATTATTGGACCGCAAAAGCTATGGCCAGCGATGCCGCAAAACTGGCTTGGGAAACGGCTCCTGCCATTGGCAACTTTAAATTCATCTGCGATATTCCTGCTTTCTGTATTGTCTGCATCATTACTTATATCACCTATATCGGTATTCAGGAATCAAAGCGGTCTGCCAACCTGATGGTAGCATTAAAACTCGGGGTGATATTTATGGTGATTGTTCTCGGTTCGTTTTACATACAACCCGAAAACTGGAGTCCTTTTCTTCCCAATGGATTAGGTGGAGTATTGAAAGGCACAGCCGCAGTGTTTTTTGCTTACATCGGTTTTGATGCCATTTCAACTACTGCCGAGGAATGCAAAAACCCACAGCGCGATTTGCCAAGAGGAATGATTTACTCGCTTGTTATCTGCACCGTCATCTATGTGCTGATTGCTTTGGTGATTACCGGCATGGTTAACTATACCAAACTGGATGTTGGCGACCCGCTTGCTTTTGTATTTCAACAGGTAAACTTAAACTGGATAGCAGGTGTGGTAGCCGTAAGCGCAGTAATTGCAACTGCCAGTGTA
>JAZKEP010000192.1:2270-2693 GCA_040387015.1 Bacteroidota bacterium | reverse complement strand
AAGAATCTGGATGAGCATGAGCCGCGATGGTTTACTGCCCCCTATTTTTTCTCGCATGCATCCAAAGTTTAAAACGCCTTCTTTCTCCACCATCCTCACGGGAATTGTGGTGGCAGTTCCATCGCTGTTCTTGAATATGAATGTCGTCATTGATTTAACCAGTGTAGGAACTTTGTTTGCTTTTGTGCTTGTGTGCGCAGGCATTCTTCGGTTAAGTTTGCTGCCCAATCCGCCAAAGAGTTCTTTTAAAACACCATACATTAACTCGAAGTATATAATGCCCGCGCTGTTTATTCTTTCTACACTTGTTATAGGTATTTACGATCAGGAGGCCATGAAGAAATTCTTCAGTATGCAGTCTGAGAATCCTGATGCAGAAGTATGGGATATACTGCGCACAAAAATTCCTTATGCCGTATTTGC
>JAZKEP010000192.1:395-2260 GCA_040387015.1 Bacteroidota bacterium | reverse complement strand
AATAATGAGTGCTATGTCTAAGTTGATGGCTTGTTGGTTGTTGTCGATAACAGGTAACTACTTGTCAGCGCAGGGTTCTTTTACACTTTTCTCACCACATACCTCTTTCCCAGCCGATTTGGATTCTGCCAAAGTTGATTCCTTCTTCACTATTCGAGGGATCAATCTTCATCAAAGCAGTAATCCTGAATTATATTATGAAGTTTTTCGGTGGTATAAAACCTGCTATCGTTATGGGGGAGACACTAACAAGGGGATTGATTGCTCCGGCTTTATGCATATGCTTTTTGAGAAGATATATGGCAAGAAGCTGAACAGTAGTTCTGCTTCTATTTATACGCAATGCCAACCTTTGAAGGGTGGAGTAACCAAAGCGCAGGAAGGAGATTTGCTTTTCTTTAAAATAAAGAAGAAGAAAATTTCGCACATAGGTATTTATTTGCAAAACGGGAAATTCGCACATGCCTCAACCCAAGCAGGTGTTATCATCAGCGATTTAGATGAAGCCTATTACAAAAGGTATTTTTACAAAGCGGGAAGTTTAAAAGCAGAATAGAAACGCGTATACAACACAGGCAGCTATAAAAGGATAAACCATGAAACAACAAGTATGTGAACAATGTAAGGCTGTATTTGAGTGCGGTGCTTTTGACACAACGCAAAGTTGCTGGTGTAATGAACTGCCCAAGGTTATTTCTCCGAAAGATACAACTGCTTGTCTGTGTCCGACCTGTCTGTCCGAAAAAATTAAAGAACTTCAGAGTCACGAATCTGTTATTGAATCAAATGATATGCAAGAAGTAATTTAAACTACCAGCACGCATGCAACCGCAACCCGATCCTGAAATATTATTACAGATTGTAAGTATGAAAATGCCCTTTGGCAAGTACAAAGGCATTGTTCTGTGCGATTTACCGGTGGCTTATTTAGAGTGGTTTCAGCGAAAGGGCTTTCCTGCCGGTAAGTTGGGAGTGTTACTAGGCACCTGTTACGAGATTAAATCAAACGGGTTGGAGTATCTGCTAAAGCCACTCAAGAAAAGTAACTTAGAAAAATGAAAGCAGCAACCGTTCATGAGTTAAAAGAGGAGTTGAAGCATCAGTCTGCTGCACAGTTGCTGGAGTTATGCTCTCGTTTGGCAAGGTTTAAAAAGGAAAACAAAGAGTTGCTTACCTACCTGCTATTTGAAGCCCAAGATGAGCAGGCCTACATTAAGAGTGTAAAAGACTATATAGATATTCAGTTCGAAGAGATACCTGAAGGGAATAGCTTGTATCTTGTTAAGAAGAGTCTTCGCAAGATTCTTCGGCATGTCAATAAATACATCCGTTACACCGGTTCGAAAACAGTTGAGATTCAACTGCTGCTTTATTATTGTGGGAAATTGAAAGAATCAGAAATTCCGATACGGAAGAGTACAGCGCTTACCAATATTTATCAAACTCAGTTGAAGAAAATAGGGAAAGTATTGCCCACGCTACATGAAGATTTACAATACGATTATCAGCAGAAACTGGAGCTGCTGTCAACTCCTTTATAATTCCTTTGTAAATACATAGTTGGATGAAAGATTTAAAGAATAGAGTGGTATGGATTACCGGTGCTTCATCAGGAATAGGGGAAGCATTGGCTTATGAGTTGGCAAAAGAAGGAGCAAAGCTTATTCTTTCTTCAAGACGTGAAGATGAATTGAAGAGGGTAGGGGAGAAGATTAAAGAAGCAGGGGGGAACTATTTAATTCTTCCGCTTGATTTGACTGACACACCAAGTTTTGAAGAGAAAAAGAATATGGTGCTGAGTAAGTTCGGAAGAATTGATATGCTGATAAACAATGGAGGAATCAGCCAGCGTTCATTGGCAAAGG
>JAZKEP010000192.1:0-385 GCA_040387015.1 Bacteroidota bacterium | reverse complement strand
AGTGGAACCATGTCAGCTTTTGCTAACTGCTCTATCATGGAAATGGATCTTGCTAACCGCGGAAACAATGAGGCTTCTTTAGAACAGACAGTTCGTTCAGCTTTCATTGGCAAAGGATACACCGGTAGAAGTTGATCGTAAAATAGTTGAAGTGAATTTCTTTGGAACAGTTGCTCTTACTAAAACATTGCTTCCTGTTTTTCATAAACAGAAAGAAGGGCTGATAGTAACCGTTACCAGTGCTGTAGGTAAATTCGGCTCACCGTGGAGGAGCGGCTATTCCGCCAGCAAGCATGCCTTACACGGTTTCTTTGATTCCCTGCGCGTAGAAGTTTATGATGACAATATAAAAGTGCTACTGGTATGTCCCGGTTTTATACAAACC
>JAZKEP010000191.1:17599-22756 GCA_040387015.1 Bacteroidota bacterium | reverse complement strand
ATATCGTTTAAATTATAATTGCCCGATGGGTCGGTGCTTACACCGCCCGGCAAACCGTTTACTTATACTGCTCCGCTCGCCCTCTTACCTGCGCGATATGGAAATACTGCGTTTAATGCTTCAATTCGAGTTGCAAAACTTTGAACTTCTTCCCGCCCTGATAAAGTCGGTAACCAATCAACTGAAAAATTTGCACATGCTGGGTGATTTCGAAAAAGCGATACTTCACTTTTTTGGTAAAGTACGGGTGGGTAACATTAGGCAAACAGCGCAACAAACCATCATTCAGTTAGAAGGTATAGATCCTTCTCATTTCAACAATCAGGTAACCAACAAATTTTTAGAAGTAACTCCATTTGTTGATTGGTTTCGCGGTATAGCCCAAAAGTAAAAGACTCAGTTGAAACTGTAATGTCGCCCGGCTAACCTTGCAGCAAGCGCGGAGCGTTATTTATATTCTCTCCGAAAAAATCCCTGCTTTTGTTCTAACTATTTTCTTAACTGCTTTCCTATTAATAATTACCTTTAAGCATTAAACCCATTTCGCCATGAAAGCGCTAACGCTTTTTGTATCCCTATTTTTTACGTTCGCTTTGTATTCGCAAAAGGAAGCTAATAACTGGGTTTTTGGTTCCAATGCAGGAGTTAGCTGGAACACAGGTGCGCCTGTACCATTTGCCGGGGCAATTATCAATCAAACGGAGGGCGTTGCCTGTATATCGGATGCTGCCGGTCAGCTGCTTTTTTACAGCGATGGGATAAGCGTACGAAACCGCATGCATCAGTTAATGCCTAATGGCACAGGGCTTCTGGGTGGTTCAAGCAGTACGCAGTCAGCAATAACCTTTCTTTGGCCGGGTGATTCCACCAAATATTTTCTGTTTACCACACCGGTTATTGCCAATGACGGATTGAATTACTCTGTAATAGATATGAGTTTGCAAGGTAGTTTAGGAGATGTAGTTGCGTCTTCTAAAAATACATTTCTTTATGCGTCAACCTGCGAAAAACTTACTGCCGTAAAACATGCCAATGGCGTTGATGTGTGGGTGGTTTCTCATGAGTTCAACTCGAATAGATTCTATAGCTACCTTGTAACATCTGCCGGTGTAAATACAACTCCGGTTGTTTCCAGCATTGGAAGTGTGCTAAACGGAACGGATGCACTGGGTTACTTACGAATTTCTTCCGATGGATCTAAACTGGCCAACACGTGTTTCCAAAGTGACTTTCTGGAGGTTTTTGATTTTAATAATGCCACCGGCATTATTTCGAACAATTTTTTCAGTGATGTTAATTTCCCATCCTCTTATTACCCATATGGAGTTGAGTTTTCCCCTTCGGGCCGGTATTTGTATCTGAGTGGAGATGGCAGTGGAACTCCTATTTATCAATATGACCTGCTTGCAGCAAACATTCTTTTATCAAAAACTACGGTGGGAACCATGCTGTCTTCAGGTGGAGCCTTGCAGTTAGCACCTGATCAAAAAATGTATGTTGCCGATTACACGATCAGTTTTCTTCATGTGATTAATAATCCCGATCAACCCGGCCTGTCCTGTAATTTTCAGCTGAATGCCCTTGCTCTTTCGTTGGGGGCCAGCGCCCAAATAGGTCTTCCTAATTTTCTTTCGTCTTATTTTACCGGGTGCTCACAGTTCAATGTTTCAATCAATGCTGTTCCAAGTGTTATCTGTGCTAACGACAGTTCGCAAATATGTGTATCCGCGGGCTTTATGGCTTATCAATGGAGTAATGGAGAAACCACCAGTTGTATCACAGAGAACCAGGCCGGTAATTATAAAGTAACAGTTACCGATAACAGCGGCTGCACGGCTGAGAGTAACGTTATTGCATTAAGTGTATACCCCGTTTCCGTTGCAACTATTGCTACCCCTACTCCGGCTATCTGTCTCGGTGACTCTGCTCAAATATGTTTATCTGCGGGCTTTACAGCTTACCAATGGAATAATGGAGAAACCACAAGTTGCATCACAGAGAATCAGGCCGGCAATTATAAAGTAACAGCAACTGATAATAACGGCTGCACGGCTGAGAGTAATCTCATTGCATTAAGTATTCATCCCGTTCCCGTTGCAACTATTGCTACCCCTACTCCTGTTATCTGCCCCAGTGACTCTGCTCAGATATGTATATCCGCTGGCTTTACAGCTTACCAATGGAATAATGGAGAAACCACCGGTTGCATCACAGAAAACCAGACCGGCAACTATCATGTAACAGCAACCGATAATAACGGCTGCACAGCTGAGAGTAATGTTATCGCATTAAGTGTTTATCCCGTTTCCGTGGCAACTATTACTAACCTCAATCCGGTTATCTGCTCAAACGACTCTTCCCAAATATGTGTATTCCCGAGTTTTACAGCTTATCAATGGAATAATGGCGCAACCGATAGCTGCATTACTACCAGGTTAGCCGGTAATTACTACTTAACTGTAACGGATAACAACGGCTGTACCGTGCAGAGTAATCGTGTTGCATTAAGCGTCTATCCTGCTCCGCCAGTTTCAATAAGTGTAAACGGAGACACCCTGACTGTTTATGGCGTTGTTACTCAGCAATGGTATCGCAACGGTAGTCCCATCAATAACGCTACATTAAGCACTTACATAATCACTCAGGGTGGCAGCTATACTGTAACGGTTATCGATACCAATGGGTGCAGAGCAACAAGTAGCCCTATAATTGTTTCGGGGATTGGCGATATGAGTGAAGAAGATGGGGTAAGTATATATCCAACTCCCTTTAGAGATAAACTAAATGTAAGTATCAATAGCAGCGGGCAAACAACGTTTTCTCTTTACAACTTTCTTGGGCAACAAATTTTGCGAAACACATTTGTAAACTTCACGACAATAAACACAGAACACCTCGCAGACGGCATTTACTTCTATGAGTTACGCCACAACGGGGGAAGAATTAAAACAGGTAAGGTTCTAAAGCAATGACAGATAAAAACCCGGCCAGCATCGTTAGCAGCTACTTGCGGACGACACACCCCTAGCGCTCATCAATTCAATTGAAAACAAATGAAGAATAAGTAAAAGCGGGCAGGCAGTGCTTCAAACTTTTTCCCTTTTAATTTCTCTACAAGTTTATTTTTGCGCCCGCTTTTAAAATCTATTCATTATGACAACCTTAACAGCCGAAATGATTCAACTTTCTGACCGCATCAACAACATGCAGGAGTCTGCCACTATTAAAGTGGCAAAAATGAGCCGCGACCTAAAGGCCCAGGGCCACGATATTATTGACCTTAGCCTGGGCGAGCCCGACTTTGATACGCCCCAGTATATAAAGGATGCCGCTAAAGAAGCTATTGATAAAGGCTATACGAAATATACTCCGGTTCCCGGGTACCCCGAGCTGCGCAAGGCTATTGCTCAGAAGTTTAAGAAAGATAATAACCTTGATTATACCATTGAGCAGATTGTGGTTTCTACAGGAGCGAAACAATCAATTGCTAATGTGGTGTTGAGTTTAATAAACCCGGGTGATGAAGTATTACTTCCCGCTCCTTACTGGGTAAGTTATGCTGCCATTGCCGAAGTTGCCGATGGTAAATGCGTTGAAATTCCAACTACAATTGATTCTAACTTTAAAGTAACCGCTGAGTTGTTGGAGCAATATATTACACCTAATACCAAGCTGATTATATTTTCTTCTCCTTGTAACCCTACCGGTTCTGTTTTTTCTCATGCCGAGTTAGAAGCTATTGCTAATGTGGTTAAGAAACATCCCGGCTTGTATGTGTTGTGCGATGAGATTTACGAATACATCAACTTTACCGGTGAGAAACACACCAGCCTTGCAGAGTTTTCTGCTATTAAGGAGCAGGTAATCACTGTCAACGGTTTCAGCAAAGGTTTTGCTATGACAGGCTGGAGATTGGGTTACATAGGTGCACCGCTTGCTATTGCAAAGGCCTGCGATAAAATACAAGGTCAGTTTACATCGGCACCATGTTCTATTACTCAAAAGGCGGGTGAAGCGGCCTTACTTGGCGACTTAACTCCAAGTTTTGATATGGTGAAGGAGTTTAGAAAGAGAAGAGATATCGTTTATAGTTTGCTGAAAGAAATTCCGGGATTGAAAGTGAATTTGCCTGAGGGTGCTTTTTATTTCTTCTTTGATGTAAGTGCTTATTTCGGAAAGTCGTTTAACGGCAAAGCATTGAACACGCCTGAAGATATTTCTCTTTATCTGTTAAGCGAAGCGAAAGTGGCTGTAGTTAGTGGCGAATCATTTGGCGATAAAAATTGTCTAAGGTTATCCTACGCCACATCTGAAGAAAAATTAAAAGAAGCTTGCAAAAGAATGAAAGAAGGCTTTGAAAAACTTTCTTAACCGATTCTCCAATTCTCACATTCTCAAATTATAACCATGCCCGCCAAACTCAATTTCTCCGATTTATCTGTTCTGATTATTGGTGATGTAATGGTAGATTACTACTTGCTGGGTGAGGTAAACCGTATTTCGCCCGAAGCACCGGTGCCGGTGGTGGAAATTGCCAGCAAAGAATCGCGGCCGGGTGGTGCGGCTAATGTGGCCCTTAATATTCTCGAGTTGGGGGCTAAGCCTATTTTGCTTTCGATGATGGGAAGAGATTTGACCGGCAATTTGCTGATAGCCATGCTGAAAGAAGCCGGAGTAAAAACCAATCATATACTGCAGAACAAGAACAGGGTTACCACTTTAAAGACAAGAGTTTTTGATGAAGATAAACAGGTGGTTCGTTTTGACGAGGAAGAGATTGAAGATGTAAATGAAGCACAGGAAACCTTACTGATTAAAGAGTTTAAGAAGATTCTGGCGAATGATAAGCCCGATATTATCATCCTACAGGATTACAACAAGGGTGTGCTCACCAAATATTTCATCAAGCAGATTTTATTGCTTGCTACTAAAAACGGAATTCCTGTAACGGTTGATCCCAAAGAACGGAACTTTTTCGATTACCAGGCAATAGACTTATTCAAACCAAACCTGCGCGAGTTTTCGGAGGCTATTGGTTACCGCATCAATGCCAAGAGCATTGAAAGTTTACGCAGCGGTGCCGAGGAACTGCGAAGAAAAAACCGTTTTAAAAACCTGATGGTTACTTTAGGAAGCAACGGCATTTTCTGCTATACC
>JAZKEP010000191.1:15134-17589 GCA_040387015.1 Bacteroidota bacterium | reverse complement strand
ATTCATTTATAGTTCCCGCTAAAACAATAAAGGCAGCCGATGTTTCGGGTGCTGGTGATACTGCCATAAGCATTGCTACCCTCGCTTACGCCAAAAAATACCCGCTTAAAGAAATTGCCCAGTTTGCCAATAAAGCGGCTGCGGCTGTTTGTAAAAAAGTTGGCGTTACTCCCATCAAGCTGAAAGACCTTAACTGATTATTCCCGCTTAAAATACAGTTGCATATACCGCGCTGATGAAATGCCCGATAAGATGAGCACCGAAGGACTCAGCTTTTCAATCTTCAAATCAGATTTATACCCCTTTTCATCGGTGGTGGCCAGCAGGGTGTCGTTTACAAAAGTAAACTGCATCAGGTGCGTGCGGGTATCTTCGCTGCCTTGCTTACCTCCCGCAAACAAAAATGTCATTTGTCCGGGTTTAGCCACCTGTATTTGCAGGTTGTTAAGCACCTCGCATAAAAAGTGGGCACCCATTTCAATAGCAATGCTATCACCTTTAGGAATCGCCTTGCCCGGTTGCTCAAACTTCCGCTTTTGCAACAGCTTTTTAATAAGCGTGTCGGGCTGCCAGAAGCCAACCACCTCGTTGCGCAGCACCACACCCTTTATTTTCCAGTTACCGTATAAAAGGTTTCTGTCAATTTTCTGCGCATGCCCCAGCGCGCTCACCAACACCAAAAAAGCCAGCACTTTAAATTTCACCGCCATGTTTAAGCTATCAACCCTTTGCATCTGCGCTGCAAAAATGATACTTATTCCCACAGCGTTAAAACTGTTTGTGTTTTATTCTGATACCAACAAAGATCCTTTTCGGGCGTTCGGACATTTGTTGACAGCATCGCAAGTGCTTTAAGCCTCCAACAACAAGATTTCAAGGATGGTCCGGATGATTTTAAGACTTCGACCAAAATTCTAAGGCTGATATTCCAGCAACCAACGCTTCTTTACAAGGTTCCAACGATTCTTTTCAAGGTTTCAAAGAAGCGTTTTAACATTTCAAGGATGTCATTCAAGGTTCTAAGCAGGCCTAAACAGACGTGTTTAAGCCAAAACGTCATCAACAAGCTCAATTTTTACGGTTCCTGGATGATATTCCTCTAATTTCCTTTAAATATTAGTAGAAATGAAGCGCCTGATAAACAACCCTAACCCTATTAAGGTTGAAGGCAAAAAGGCAAAGGTGAAAACTTAGATTAAGGATTAAACCCAAAAACTGGTGCTTTTAAAAATGCGGGTGATGGCAATTTGGGTTTAAACAAAAACAAGCTCCATGTTTAGCAGAACAAAATTTATGACGATAAAAACACAGTTGTTTGAAACTTTTCGGCAGATGTTTAAGTATAAACAATAGAAGGGATTAAAATTGTTTTAAGCGGATGCAACATAAATCAAAGTAAATTGCATCTATTATAAAAGGAACCGAGCCATGAGGAAAATTACTCTGCTAATCGTTGCATTAGTTATTCAACATGCAGTATCCGCGCAGGTTAACTGTGCATTCACTGCCTCTACCCTTTCGGGTTGCCCGCCACTCAATGTAAGTTTTCAGGACCAGTCAACCGGTGCCACCAGTTACTATTGGGAGTTTGATAACAGCAATACCTCTACCCTCACTAACCCTGCAACGACTTATAACGATGCGGGAATTTATAATGTGCTTCATATTGCCTCCAATGGCTCACAATCGGATACTGAATATTTGCAGATACGCGTTTTTAATCCGCCATCTGTCAACTTTTTTTCGCCAAATCCTACAGGCTGCAACAGCCCTTGCCACCTGGTTAACTTCGCCAACCAAACCATACCCGGTGAAAGTGCTGTGCAGTCCGGCAATTATGTTTGGGATTTTGGGCATGGATTGCCCGATACCGGATATAATGCCACGCATTGCTATCCGCTAACCGGAAGTTTTACTGTAACACTTATTGCCCGCGATGATAATGGTTGCCAGGTAAGCAAAACGGTTGCGAATTATGTAACCATTGTGCCCGGCCCGGTATCGAACGCCAGCGCCAGCCCTACACAAACCTGCGCTTCTTCCCTATCGGTAAATTTCAGCGGCACGGGAAGTTCTCCCAATGGTGCAGTTACCTATGGCTGGGATTTCGGAAACGGAACTTCCACGCAGCAAAACCCGGTTCATACGTTTAACTGCGGTGTGTTTAACTCGGTCCTTAGTGTAACCGATGCAATTGGATGTGTGGCCAGAGATAACGTTCAGATTGATGTGCCATGTTTGAGTGCAGGATTTACTTCCGCTTCTACCAATGGATGCACAGGCATTCCGGTTCAGTTTACCGATACTTCAAATTTTGCTTCTTCCTGGAGTTGGGATTTTGGTGATGGAGGGACTTCTACTTTGGAAAATCCTACGCATACTTATACCTCCACTGGAAACTATACAGTTATACTTACAATTTCCTACGCAGGCTGCACAGCCACCGAAACCAAAA
>JAZKEP010000191.1:0-15124 GCA_040387015.1 Bacteroidota bacterium | reverse complement strand
TTTACTTTAAGTGCAGATAATTATTCCAATTGCACAGTGCCTTTCACTGTAAACTTTACAAACACGGCAGTAGGAGCCACCGGTTATAACTGGAGTTTTGGCGATGCAACTTTTTCCACTTTATCCAGTCCGTCACATACTTATACTACCACCGGAACCTTTACCGTTACGCTGGGGGTTTCAAACTCGGCAGGCTGTGTAAATACACAAACTTTAAGCACACCTATCTCTGTAGGGGCCCTTCGTCCGAGGTTTACAGTAAACAACAATAACGGGTGCTCGCCTCTGGCAGTGCAGTTTACAAATACCAGCACTTCTAATGTGGCTATTACTTCTTATAGCTGGAACTTTGATGATGGAAGCGGTCCTTCAACCTTAGCAAGCCCTTCATACATTTATGCAGGCGGGCAATACAAGCCAGTGCTTACAGTTACCGATGCTAACGGTTGCACAGCTTCTTATACTTATCCGGGAACCATCAATGTAGGCACTACCCTGAATGCCGCTTTTTCTGCTACGCCCATACCGCAGTGCGTAAACCAGAATGTGGTGTTTACCAATCTTACACCCGGAACTACCGGAACTACTACTTACTCATGGGACTTTGGTGACAATTCCAACAATATATCAACCGCAAGAAACCCGGTTTACAAATACTCTGATGTAAAATTTTATACCGTTACCTTAACAGTGATAAACCAAGGGTGCACCAGCACGGTTACCCGCACAAACTACATTCAAATAGTTGACCCTAAAGCGGATTTCATTGCGGATTATACCTGTTTGAATCCAACAACCGTAACCTTTACCGATGCTTCGCAAGGTGCCGATACCTATTTATGGGAGTTTGGAGACGGTAATACATCCACTTCACCCAGC
Source organism: Bacteroidota bacterium (assembly GCA_040387015.1). Lineage (GTDB taxonomy): Bacteria > Bacteroidota > Bacteroidia > Chitinophagales > LD1 > Bog-950. The sequence continues at coordinate 14,245 of JAZKEP010000191.1, read as the reverse complement.
CCTGTGCATACCTATGCCGCACAAGGCACTTATGCTGTGAAACTTACCGTTACAAATAATACCACCGGCTGTATAGATGAAAAAACTTATGACTTAGGAATTGGTACGCCCCAAGCCGCTTTTACTTCCAATAAAGTAGATGGCTGTGCGCGTTTAACTGTTCAGTTTACCGATACTTCAAAATACGCCACCAGTTGGTTATGGCGCTTTGGTGACGGAGGCATATCCACTGCACAAAACCCAACGCATAGTTATACTGGCACAGGTCAATATAAGGTCACGTTAATTATTAATCCGGGCGCAGTTTGCACCGATAGCGTTGTAAAAACAAACTACATAACGGTTTATGGTATTGCCGGCAATATCACTCTTTCCCGCACTTCGGGGTGCACGCCTTTTTCAGTTAATATTTCTCAGGTAAGTAATTCTTACATGGGCACCATTACATCTTATAAATGGATTTTTGATGGCGGAAAGGATAGCAGTACGCTACCCAACACATCCTACACCTTTACCGAGGAAGGTATTCGCTTTGTCGAACTGTATGTTTCAGACTCTCATGGTTGCACCGCCCGATTTGTGGCAAGCGTTAGTCTTAAAGATGTAATTGCAGATTTTACTGCAGTCGATACAACAGCGTGTCCGGGCGATGCTATATCGTTTACAAATATGTCTTCTAACACCACTACTTATCTTTGGAATTTTGGCGATAGCACCACTACCACTTCGGCTAATCCAAGCCATGTTTACACCGCTCCCGGAATCTACACTGTAACCTTAAGGGCTACAGGTTTTGGCGGCTGTTCGAATACCGCTACGCGCACAAATTATATACGCATTGAGGCGCCCATTGCCGACTTTTATGTGAACACCAATTTTGCGCCCTGCCCTCCGTTTCCGATTAAATTCTACAATACAACCAATCGCAACGATTTACAATGGCTATGGTATTTTGGTGATGGGGATACCAGCACCGCCAAAGAACCACTGCATGTTTATTTTTTCCCCGGCAACTATGATGTAACACTTATTGTGTCAAACAGCACCGGTTGTATTGACACGGTCACTTATGACGACATTGTCAGGGTTCGTGGTCCTGTAGGAAACTTTAATGTAACAACAGACAGCGGTTGTGTGCCGCTAACCGTTACTTATTCCGGTTCAGTGCAACCGGGGGTCTCCATGATCGCAGATTTAGGCGATGGAACTGCTTATAATGATTCGATAAATATTACGCATCAATACAAAGATCATGGGAAATACTATCCCGTGTTCACATTAACCGACAGCGTGGGTTGTCGCGTATCTTATCCGGTAGATACCATTGTGGTCGGCCTTATTCCTTATCCTAATCTGCCGGTTGATACAACGGTGTGCAGGGGTAATTATGTGCAGTTTAATCTGCCGTTAGGCGATCACTTTCTATGGACAGCTAACCAAACTCCTGCTTATCTTACATGTGATACCTGTAAAAACGCAGTAGCCACAGCAAGAGATACTATTACTTATTTTGTGACGGCTCTTACCGATATCGGCTGTCAGGCTAAGGATACTATTACAGTAAACGTAGATGCCCTGCCACAAATATTTCCAGGCTTGAACTTCAGAATTTGTCCTAATGATACTTTGCAATTAAGCGCAGGCCCTGGTGTTATAGCTGCCACCTGGGAACCATTCCAGTTTATGGATAATGCAAATATTGTAAATCCGAAGGTGTGGCCTAGCGATACTATGATCTATCGTGTAACAGGAGGTAACAGCACCGGTTGTACCATCTCCAGAATTGTCAAGGTATGGACGATAGAGAAAGTGATAGCTGATATGCAGACAAATGATACTATGAAATGTGAAGGAGGAGATGTAATGCTGGATATAAAAGTGCTTCAGTCTTCCTACAACGATACCTCGTTCCAGTGGATTCCCTCTACTTATCTAAGTTCTTCAACTATACGGAACCCAATGCTGAATGCTCCTGCCGGTGATTACACCTATACTGTGATAATTCGCAGTTCAACATGTGAGGCAGATACGGAAACAGTGCGCATCACGTTTGAACCAACTCCCACCGTTGAAGCAGGCGATGATCAGTTAGTGGCTGAAGGAACAACCGTTCAATTATGGGCTTCTTCTCCTGAGCAGGTTAGTTACACCTGGCTACAGGTAGCCGACCCGCTTAGTTGCTACGATTGCCGCAGACCATATGTTACTGCTACCAAGGAACAAATCATTCCTGTTGTAGTGGCTACCAATCACGGATGCACCGATACCGCCTTTGTAAAATTACGTGTGGTTTCATGTGATGAGAAGATGATTTTTGTTCCTAACACTTTCACTCCGAATAATGATGACCTGAACGACCGTTTATTTGTGCGCGGAGGAGGCTTACGCTCACTCGAGTATTTCCGTGTATTTGATCGTTGGGGTAGAATGGTTTGGCAAACCAACAGTATCAATGAAGGTTGGGACGGTACTGTTAACGGTAAAAAATCGGATCTGGCAACTTACGTTTACCTTCTTAAAGGAGAATGTTCTAGCGGTGCTGAAGTACAAAAATCAGGTAATGTTACCCTGGTAAGATAGCGACAACTGCTGATCGAATAACACAATTTCTATTTACTCTGTTGTCAAAACCGAACTTACTTCCTCCGATATCGAATGAAATTCAGATATCGGAGGAAGTTGTTTGTACACCCCTTGCCAGAGAACCTACAACCAATCACACAAAACTTTCATTGTATTATTCCCCTAAAATTATCATCCGAACAAAAGTTCAGACCGTATAATTCAACACCTGACAAACAGGATAACATAGCTGAACAACTTCAATGACTAATTCAACAAACCAAAACCACCTAATGAACCAACTGATAAAAACTGTTATGGAACCTGTCAGTAATTTCTGGAATTGCCTGATCAGTGTGGGGGCAAACGAACAATTACCTGAAAACGAAAGTAAATACATCCGCTTTACAAATGTGGTAGCGCTGCTTACCACTTTTGCGGTAGTGCTTTATATTCCCTATACAATCTTTTCGGGCTATTACCTGTTAAGCGTTCTACAAACTATTGATGCTCTTTGCGTCCTTACAGTTTTATGGCTTAATCATAAACAGCAGCACAAACTGGCCCGTCATTCTTATTTTTTAGTAGTTAATTTTTTTGTACTAATAAACTCTTGCTTCATAGGGTTTGAAAGCAAGGTTCATGATTTTTTCTATGTCACCTACATCGTCCCTTTTCTACTGTTCAGCGTGAAGGATTACAAAAACATCATACTAGGCGTATTGATTGCTGTGGTTTCATTCAACCTTTATCAGCATATACATCCCTTCTTTACATCCTATAATTTAGATATGGCTACCCAGCTAAACATGTATCAGCTAAATATGTGGATGAGATTTGTATTGTTTGGCATTGCCATCTATATTCTGGCATACTACAACTACTCATCGGAAACAGCGCTGGCAGCCAGCAACAGGAAACTAAAAGAACAGGCTACGGAACTTAAGAGATCTAACGAAGACCTGGAACAGTTTGCCTACATCATTTCACATGATTTAAAAGCCCCTGTGCGCAACATCAGTAGTTTTATGAAACTACTTTTATCGCGCTATAGTGACAGCTTTACGGGTGATGCCCGCGAATTCATGGAACATTCAAGAACAAGTGCTGAAAGGCTTTCTGCCCAGATTGACGACTTACTTTCTTATTGTAGAACAGGGCGAAATCTTCCACCTCCTGCTTCTGTTGATTTAGAACAAATGGTTAAAACCATCCGCATGGAGTTAAGTCAGAAAATAACTGAACGGAATGTCCATTTCACAATCGACCAGGAGCTACCGGTACTTCACCAGGTCCACTCGGGGATGATTCATCATGTTTTCCAAAACCTGATTGAAAATGCCATAAAGTTCAACACACATGATAAAATTGAAATAAGAATAGGTGCCAGCGAAGAGGAAGGTCAATATACGTTCAGCGTGAGCGATAATGGAATCGGGATTGATCCTGTTTATAAAAGCAAGTTATTCCAGATGTTCAAACGATTACATTCTGCCGATCAGTTTGAAGGCACGGGTATTGGATTAGCGGTTTGCAAAAAGATAGTGAACTTCTATAACGGAGACATCTGGTTTGAAAGCGAGCCTGATAATGGAACCACTTTCTATTTTACATTGCCCGTAAAAGAAAATACAGAAAGCAGCACCATCACTACCGATATACCGCGATTAACTAACGTGTTGAAAGCGGCTTAGCATTACTGATGAGTAATAAAAACCGGAACTTTTATTTCCTGTATTACCCGATTGGAAAGACTTTGGTGGAACAACCTTGAAATGGCATTTCGACCGTAAGCGCCCATCACTATAATTGCGTTCTCTCCGTTCCTTTTCAAATAATCAATCAACTCCTGCTCAGCATTACCTTTCAATATCTCATACTCCGAGGTTTGAAAGTGAGCACGTATAAGGTCCTTGAAGTTCCAGCCTTCTTTTACATGCGTACTTGATTGTTCATTTACTGTAACAACGGTAGTTTTCAAGTCTTCAAGCTCAGGGAAAAGGTAGCTGAACATTTTGATGGCATAAACACTTGAAGGGCTACCGTCATAGCACAGAACTGCCTTATTAAAGGGAGCATAGTGATGTGGCACAATCAGAACCGGACAATGAGAATCTGAAAGAAAATCCTGCAGAAAAGGACTTGGGTTTTTATCTCCCATAGAAAAGAAACTGGTCTGTGAATCAATAATGATGAAATCTGCAAACACACTCTCGGTCAATAACTCCTGAAGTGGAACTCCCTTATCCAAGTGTACTTTATGGTGAACTCCTTTCTCATCACAAGCGGTGTGAAAGAGCTTAATATTCAAGTCAATCTTTTCCTTTTCCTCCTGTTGCGAAACTTCAATAGAATTAAAATCCACAAAAGGCTGATCCCATGCATAGGCATATGTAAAGTTCATGTAACGCATATCCTGGATAAACACACCCACTAACATGGAGTTGGTTGCCTTTGCAATTTCAATAGCATATTTCGATGTTCCTTCGCTATACATTGTTCCGTCAAATGCGGCTAGTATCTTTTTCATGATGCTGAATTTATTACAAAATTACTTATTTACTTTTTAGGCCATCTGACCCATCTCATTTTTGTGCTTGACTAAACTCAAGAATCCTCTTGGCAGGCAATTTCAAAACCTTATTTTCGGCACTTCATAAAAACAACACATGCCGTTACTTAATATCAAAACTTTTCAACGCAGAGCATCGCGCAAGAAAAAAGAACTGACCGCTTTTATGCGCAAAGTAGGTAAGTCCAAAACCAAAGGAATTTTGAAGGTTGCAGCGGAAACAGACAAAGAAGTGTGGAAAGAAATGGCCTGTTTGGATTGCGCCAACTGCTGCACGAAGATGACGCCCACTTACACCCGTAAAGATGTAAACCGCATTGCCAAACATTTTAAGATGACCTACAAACAGTTCTTCGATAAATGGCTAACGGTGGATGACAATAAAGATATTATCAACCAAAGCCTTCCCTGCCAGTTTCTTGGTAAGGATAAGAAGTGTACCATCTATGCTATCCGTCCTGATGACTGCGCAGGTTTCCCTCACTTCACCCGAAAAGACTTCAGGTGGCAGACCCAGGAAAAAACATTTACAGGAAATCTTTCTTTATGTCCTGCTACTTTGGTTTTTGTTGAAAAACTAAAGGAGAAAGTAGAGGCGGGTCAATACAAATTATAATTCATTCTCATGAAGTACTATAACAACATCGTTGAAACAATCGGCAGAACACCTTTGGTGAAACTCAACAAAATCACAAAAGATATTCCGGGATTGTTTTTGGCGAAGGTGGAGTATTTCAACCCAGGGAATTCGATTAAAGACCGCATTGGAATTAAAATGGTACTGGATGCCGAAGCCAGCGGTAAACTAAAACCGGGGGGAACTATTATTGAATGTACTTCAGGTAACACGGGAATGGGACTTGCCCTTGCCGCAGTAGTGAGAGGTTACAAATGTATTTTTACAACTACCGACAAACAATCGAAACAGAAGCTCGATATACTTCGCGCACTAGGCTCGGAAGTTATTGTTTGCCCTACTAACGTAACTCCTGAAGACCCACGCTCTTATTATTCAGTTTCACGAAGGCTGGCAAAGGAAATTCCCAACTCGGTGCTCATGAACCAGTATGATAACCTGAGTAACCGTCAGGCGCATTATGAAGCCACAGGCCCTGAAATATGGGAGCAGACAGAAGGTAAAGTAACGCACTATGTAACTACCATAGGCACAGGCGGAACAGTGATGGGAGTGGCCATGTATCTGAAAGAGAAGAACCCTGCAATACAAGTGCTGGGCATTGATGTATATGGTTCGCTGCTGAAGAAATTTCATGACACAGGCGAGTTAGATAAGAAAGAAGTTTACCCCTACGTTACCGAAGGAATAGGCGAAGATTTTGTGCCGCAGAATTACGACATGAAGTTCATTGACCACATTGAACAGGTAACCGACAGAGATGGAGCTATTATGGCGCGCAAGCTGGCGAAAGAAGAAGGAATTTTCTGTGGCTACAGTGCCGGCACAGTAATGCAGGGATTGCTGCAATTGAAAGATAGGTTCAAGAAAGATGATGTGGTGGTTATTATTCTTCACGATCACGGAAGCCGTTACCTCACTAAGATTTATAACGATGACTGGATGCGCGAGCGCGGATTCCTACAGGATGAAGTAATTACTGCCAGAACAATTATTGAGCGGAAGAAAATGCGTGAACTTGTTTCGGTAACACCTGCTGAAACAGTTGCCTCCGCATTTAAGAAAATGAAAGAGTTGCATATTACCCAGTTGCCGGTAATGGAAGGAGAAAAGAATGCGGGTAGTATAACAGAATACAGAATCCTTCAGTTGCTGCTCGACAACCAAACACACCGCGATGACGAAATAGGCAAGCTAATGGGCAAGCCTTTTCCGTTTGTAGAACTCAACTCAAGTGCTGCAGAAATTTCAAAACTTATTTCAAAAGAAAACACTGCCGTGTTGGTGAAATCCAATTCGGGAGCGTTGAATATTATTACTGAGTTTGATTTGATTGAAGCGATGGCCTAGGTCTGCAAGTGCCATAAATACCTTTGTATGCTTAGCACCGACCAATTAGGAAATATTGTTGACCTAAGCTTACCTCCGCGCAGAATTATTTCGCTGGTTCCCTCGCAAACCGAACTTCTTTTTGACTTAGGATTGAATGATGAAATTATAGGCATTACCCGCTTTTGCATTCATCCGAATGAGAAAGTAAAAACAAAAGAAAAGATTGGCGGCACCAAGCAGTTCGATATTGCGAAGATAAAAGCACTGCAACCCGATTTAATTATCGGTAACAAGGAAGAAAACTACGAGGAAGGCATTGAAGAGCTAAGGAAACACTTCCCTGTTTGGATGAGTGACATCTATACGCTGGAAGATACTTACTCCATGATGAAAGAAGTTTCGCATCTGGTGAATCGCCCCGCTGAAGGAAACAAAATCATAGAAGATATAAGGACTTCGTTTGCTCAATTTAGCACTCACTCCTCACCTGGAGGCACTTGCAGCTATTTCATTTGGCGCAAACCTTATATGGTTGCTGCTAATCATACTTTCATTCATCACATGCTGCAGTTGTTTGGATTAAGAAACGCTTTTGAAAACGCTGCGCGTTATCCCGAAATAAATCCGCAGGTGCTTGCCGAAGTAAAGCCCGACTTCATCTTTCTTTCCTCCGAACCTTATTCATTCTCCGAAAAGCATTTTGATGAATTCCGCTCCTTCTCTCCTGCTTCTAAAGTAATTGTTGTGGATGGGGAAATGTTTAGCTGGTATGGTAGCAGGCTAAAGTTAGCAGCAGCGTATTTTCTTAAACTTAGGAAAGAATTGAATTTGCCTTTAAGCCCTCTTTAGAGGCAGGGCTACTCTGCATAAATTACAATGCGATTCCAAACGCTCTTGCGCGATTTACCTTTTAAAGCATCTACCTTTATAAATATAGGCGTAGGGTCTCTTATCTTTTTTATCTCGTGCAGAGCTGCCATGCTGATAGTATCACCGGTAGAAATATAATTCTTCCCTTCCTTTTCATACAGTGCAATGGTTACACCCGTTACCTCAAATTTATTCAGGTTCACTTCATTATCGTACATGGTAACAAAAGGCTGCTTGGTTGTAAACATCTCTTTGGGATAGGGCCTGTTGCGCTCCAGGAAAGTTTTATCGTTCAGCCTTATCAGGTTCACTTTAGGGTTAGAGATAACGGGAAACATTTTCTCGGGCACCCTTATAAAAAACTGCTTTTGAAAAAGAAAGATGCGCGAACCGTTTATGCTGTTTACTATCACCCGAAGGATGGCGGTATCTACACTTCCGTATTTGCTGCTGTTGGGCCGTATCACCAGCACGCTGTCATTTTGAGTGGCCAATCCTTTTTCGAACAGAAACTGCGATATAACAAACTCAGGCGCTACGCGTATTTTAAACTCATAGTCTTTGCCGTTCTCCAGCGTATCGAGTTTTGGCTTCAGCCATATCTCGCTACGGTTGTTCATGGGTATAAATATTTCACCGTTAATCTTCTGGCAAAATACATTTTGCTGCAGCAGACAAAGCGAAACTATAAACCCATTAAGGAGTATTTTTTTCATGCCATCTTGTATTGCGCTTAAACGTAATACCTAAAAAGCGTACCATGCACCAATGGCGGGCATAGTTCTTCACAGGTATTACAACATGGTATGATGGAGAATACAATAGCCCGCAGTAAAAACCTTACTGCCGATTGTTCTTAAGCTCGTTCAGAAACTTTGCCGTTACAGGCTTTTGAACCACCGCAGCGATAACATCACTAAATTCCAGTTTCACAAGATCAATCATATGCGTATGCAACATGCCTGTCATCAGCACAAACTTCATATACTTTTTGCGGAAATACGGGTCCGGAAGTTTCCTGAACTCCTCTACCACCTCAAGGCCATTATACAAAGGCATATTCAGATCGATAAAGATTACATCGGGTATGGCCGATAAAGGCACGTCCGCTTTAACCAGGCATTGCTTTAAATAGGTAAGCGCCTCGCGGCTTTCAGTTATACATTCGCTGCGAACCTTCAGTTTAGAGGCAACCAGCGCTTCTTTATGTACTAAATTATCCTCTTCATCATCATCAATAAAAAGAACAAAATTCATTTTTGTGTTCATTACCTGCGCAGCCGTTTGCGATTCCATTTTAACCGGAGGCGAACAGGTAAACACATGAGAAATTATATTGGCAGATTCCGATTTCATTTTTTCAGTTTCAAATTTGTTACACCATTTATGCTAAATCAAGCAGTATAGGTGCATCAAATTGAAAGCCAGATAAACGGTTGCCCATACCGGTGAATGGCAGTGCTATACATAGGACACCGAATGGGCAAAAGTTTCAACATCAAATTCTCCTTTTTCTCTTCTTTTTAGTCCCATATCGCTTTTCATGGTTCTTTTTCTTCAGCGCTCTTTCCATTTCCCGCACCAGCGGTATCAGTTCCTCCAATGTTTTTTCAAATTTTAGGATTTGCCAGCACTCTACACCTAAGGCGCACGCAATTTTTAGTATCGTTCCAATTTCCATATTTCTGCCGCATTCAAGGCCGCACATAAAGGAATTCTGATAGCCGCATTTAACGGCCAGCTCCAGTTGTGTCATGCCCCGTAGCAGGCGCAGATAACGTATCCACCAGGCGATGGTTTTGAAGTATAATTCACTTTCCATAGGCGTGGGTTACTATGCAAGAGGTTACTGTAGCTAAAAATACAATTCACTTTTAAATGAACCAAGGTGGTAACACCGCGCCTTATGTTTGCCCCATCGTTCTTATAAAGGTGGGCAGGGCAGTATAAACAGGCTGAAAAGTCTCAATAGCTGTCGCAGGGGACTCGACAAGTGTCGCAACCGTTCCGACAGGAGTAAATTGGGTTGAGACAGGTGTCGCAAACGTTCCGACAGGAGTAAATTGAGTTGAGACAGGTGTCGCAACCGTTCCGACAGGAGTAAATTGGGTTGAGACAAGTGTCGCAACCGTTCCGACAGGAGTAAATTGGATTGAGACAGGTGTCGCAGCCGTTCCGACAGGAGTAAATTGGGTTGAGACAGATGTCGCAACCGTTCCGACAGGAGTAAAGTGAGTTGAGACAGGTGTCGAAGGTTTTTAGAGCCTTGTTTTTCTTCTTTTAAAATGTTTATGAGTCTTTTTTATCTAATTATTTAACTAAAACCAACTAAAATGGAACTACCACGGTGCAGCAGAAACTACCGCAAGTTCGGCATTCTGCCTTTAGAAACCTTTGCAACAGGAGTAAAAACAGGAATTTACAGCAACGACCCTCCTTTTACCGCTCCGCCTTTAACCGAAGCAGCTTTCGACCTGCTTATTCAAACTTACAGTACCAGGTACGATGAGTACAAAAGCGGGGGGCCGCTGCTAAAGCCTGTTTTTAATGTCGCCAAAACCGCGCTTGTAGGTGGTTTAAACAGTTTAGCCAATTTTATTGATGATTTGCCCGCGCTGATTGATGACACCATTATGCTCGGAGGCTTTACGCCCGTAAAAACAACCGACACGGAGGCGCAGATTCCCACTCAACCGGTTCTAACAAGTTTAAAAAGAGGGGAGAGCAACCAGATTGTAGCGGAGTGTAACTTGATAGATGGTGCGGAGTATTATGGTTGTTTGATAATGGTATCGGGGCCCGCCAACCAGGTAGAGATGAGCAACGGCAAACTGCTGTTGCCGGGCAACATGAACACCGACATTGCATTAGACGTAACTAAAAGCCGCAGAAAGGTTTTCAATAGCCTGCAACCTGGCGTTACTTATATGTTTTGGTTCTATGCTGGCAACGCTGCAGGTGTAAGCAACCTTAGCATTCCTATGGCGCTGATGGCAGCACAGTAATAAGCAGGCGCGGAAAGTATGAAAGCCCTTCGTGTAAGCGAAGGGCTTTTTGTTTTATGAGTATCTATGTTTTTAAGCGATGGCCGCAAGAGAGATAAGGTTATCTTTGGTAATATGAAAACTTACTTCATGCTGTTAAGTAACGTTCTTATCTTCCTTAATGCCAGCGCACAGAGGATATCATATGCCGGTACTTTCATACCCGGAGATTACGAGCCTCGTGTGACGTACTGGACGGAAGGGCGCACCGCTATGGGACCACACATGTTTACATTATCCATCCAAGAGCAGTCAAGCAGCAATTGCATTCTTAAAATAAGAACTGAACAAGGAGCACACAGGTGGGTGGAAGCAAGTTGTAAAAGGGAGAGCTCCTATATCACTGTTTCTATTGATAAGGTTTTAACCAATAATACGGGGGGCATTTTGTGTGCAGGGGTCGACAAAGATTTGGGGCGTTTAACTATCGGTAATTATAGCCTGCGTGTGATACACGACACTGATACCATCAAAGGCATTATTGAAGTTAAAGATGAATACGGTATCCTTACTTTAGATAAAGGTGGATTTGTTTCGGTAGACAGTTTTGCGAAGTTTACTCGCATACCCGGCAACACTTTGTGGGGTTTTGTATTGTATGGTTCAAAGCGGGATTCAAGCATTCATACTGATTATTTAAAACTGCTGAAGGAGCAAGGCGGGCACAGCAAAAAATTACCCGCAGGTAATTATTACGCTTTTAATGTGGATGCAAAGCACAACCCGGTAATCCATGGAAACACTCACGGATGGGTTTGTGAAGAGGGTTTCGTTTTTCATTACAGCAAAAGCTTTGAGGAGTTAAAGCAATTAACCCGAAACTTTATTCATAAGAAAGGGGACGATAACGTAGATGTAATATTAACCAACGACAAAGGTGAATGGTTTAGTGAAGTGAGATAACCCATCTTCGTTTTGTAAAAGCACAAAGTCCTTCGTGTAAGCGAGGAGCTTTTTATTACTTGCCCATTAGCGTGCCGCAAATTTTTTAGTTTTGAAGCTGCAATGAAGTTAGACTTTGTAATAATAGGAGGGCAGAAGTGTGGAAGCACCTACCTGAATACGGTTATAGATCTGCACCCTGAAGTTGCCATGATACTGGAGGAATGCCCTCATTTTGAAAGCCCCGATTATGAGAACGGTGGCCCGGAAAAACTTGATACCCTGTTAAAGAGCCTTCCGCAGGATAAACTGATAGGTATTAAACGGCCTAACTATTTGGCGCTGCCCGAAGTAGCAGGTCGCCTGCTGGCGGTTAATAAAAACATGAAGCTGATTGTCATTTTGCGCAATCCGCTGGAACGCCTTAAGTCTGCTTACTTCCATCTTTTGAATTATGGTTTCTGTCCGGTACATCCGCTAAATGAAGGCATCGAAAAACTGCTGAATGGAGAACTCTCAGCAAGCTATCCACGAACCAACGAATTACTTCAGTTCGGTTTTTATGGTAAGCATCTGCAGCCCTACAAAGAACTTTTTGGCGATAACCTGTTAGTGCTGACTTATGACAACCTGAAAAAAGATAAGTTGGGTGTGATAAAAACCTGCTATTCCTTTCTTGGCTTAGACGATACCTTTGTGCCCTGGCAGAAACTGGATAGCCGCCCGCAGGAGGTTAACTACTCGCTGCTGCGCACCCGTCTTCTCACAAAAAAAAATAAGCACCGCTTCATTTATAACGAAAACAACACGCGCCTGTTTGCTAAAAACCAAAGTAACTGGGATAAGTTCGTTTGCCGCAGCATTGACTACATTGACCAGCACTTGGTGAACAGGCTTACCAACGGTGGCCGCAAACCCGCGTTCAGCAAAGCCATAAAGCAAAGGCTGTTAGCTATTTACATGTCCGATATCGAGTTGCTGGAGCGTTCAATAGGGCATGACCTTTCTAAGTGGAAATCGGCTGATTGATTTTTTAATACAGGCACACCTTAACGAAACCTTCAGATAAACAGCATCAAAATTAAATACTCACCAACGCTGTTACCACATATTGAAGTTTCTATTTTTGCGACCTTAAATATATTTCTGCGTAGCATAATGAAAATGTCTTTCCGGTTTTTGCTTTGTCTGTTGCCACTTGTCGGTTGTCTGTTATCAGTTCAAGCTCAAACAATTGCTAATCAGAAATTCACTATAAGCGGTTATATTAAAGATGCTTCTAATGGCGAGAACCTGCTGGCCGCTTCGGTATATGTAGTTGAGTTGGGTAAAGGCACCAATAGTAATGAGTATGGCTTTTACTCGCTTACCCTTCCGGCCGATACCTACACCGTGCGAATTACCTATTTGGGCTTAGCCACGCAGGAAAAAAAGGTACTGCTGGATAGTAACCTTCGCCTGAACATAGACATGGGCAACAGTGTGCAGGAAATTGAAGAGGTGGTAATAACCGGTGAAAAGAAAGGGGATAATGTAGAAAGCACCGACATGGGTAAGCAAGTGCTATCGGTAGAAGTATCCAAAGCCCTGCCTGCCTTGTTTGGCGAAGTAGATATTCTTAAAACCATTCAACTGCTGCCGGGTATTATGGCTGCAGGCGAAGGCAACACCGGCTTTTATGTGCGCGGTGGCGGCCCCGACCAGAACTTAGTGCTGCTGGATGATGCGGTGGTTTACAACACCGGTCACCTGTTTGGTTTCTTCTCGGTGTTTAACTCCGATGCCATTAAAAACACTACGGTAATTAAAGGCAGCATGCCCGCAGATTATGGCGGAAGAATTTCATCGGTGCTGGATGTGCAGATGAAAGAAGGCAACATGAAGAAGTGGAATGTAGAAGGAGGGCTTGGCATTATCTCATCGCGGTTAACGGTGCAGGGCCCTATCAAAAAAGATAAATGTTCGTTCATTGTTTCGGCACGCAGAACTTATATTGATTTAATCATGCAGCCTATTTTGAAGAACATAGGCGATGGTGAGTTTGCCGGCAACTCCTATTATTTCTATGATATTAATGCCAAAATCAATTACCGCATAAGCGACAAAGACCGGCTTTACTTAAGTGGCTATTTCGGGCGTGATCTATTTAAATTCAAAGACCCTAATGGGGTGTTCACGCTCGATTTTCCGTGGGGCAACGCAACGGCTACGCTTCGCTGGAACCACCTCTTTAGCCACAAGTTGTTTTTGAATACCATGTTTATCTATAACGACTTCGGCTTTAAGGCGAATACCGGGTTCCTCGATGTTAAGTTCAGCTTAAATTCAAAGGTGCGCGAAGCCACC
>JAZKEP010000190.1:12901-15626 GCA_040387015.1 Bacteroidota bacterium | reverse complement strand
GCTGCCGCAATTGTTTGAGGAGCAAGAAAAACGCCTGGAAAAAAGCATCGAAACTTTTAACCACCGGGTGGCGCTAAGAAAGGATGAGCAGCTGACACCCGCAGAAACTGAGCAGTTTAGAAAGATAGAGAAAACCAGAGCATATTTTGTAGAGGTGATTGAAGCATGTGAAAATTATGTACCAGTGTTTAAGGATACAGATGAAAAGGGGGATGCCCTTCTTGATCTTGTGCTGGATGAAAAGAAGCAGGATGAGGTGCTTGATAACATTGCCAGGTTCGAACAGTTATACGGGCCTGCAAACAAGGAGATGTTCGCTTTAAAAAAGCGCTGCGATGCCATTGACACTATGCTGGATGAAATTGAACTGCTGTTGAAGAGGGAGTTGAATTGAGATGAAGGCATTGGTATCAGGGCATTGGCGATTGGTAATTTTGGGTAATCGGGATAAACTCGCTTAACACTTCGAAGAACGGGGATTCGGCTGGTTAAAAAATTGCCGCCCTTTAAACCCGGCCGACAGCAGGGCAAGGCAATCAAAGTTTTCTTTAACCTGCCAATAAAGTTTCAATTAGAAAATAAATCAAAGGTACGCTACCCGCAAGGCGTTATTCAAAGCCCCGGAAAACAGAAGTGAATAAAAAATGAAATACTTATATTAGGATTTCAAAACTCAGCACCATGAAAGAGGAACACAAAAAAATACACCAAAAAGTGATGGCCTCGCTTAAAAAAGCTCAGCAGAAATTAGGTTTCAGCGATGAGAAAGTGCAAGCCATACTGGATACTCCTGTAACTGCGGCAGAGGAAGAGAGATTGAAAAAAGACATGCAGCATTTCGGCAAGCAACTAAAGGCTGCCCGTGAAAGTGCAGGGCTTAGCCTGGAGGAGTTATCGAAAAAAGCCGGGTGCCGATAGCTTCTATTCAGCTGATAGAAGCAGGGCAGGGCGGTGAATCAATTACCGTTGTTTACGATATTGTGAAAGCGTTGGGAGGCAATTTGAAGTTTTTCTCACGTAAGCGTTAATTACTAAAGTTACACCCGGCAGTTAACAGAAAGTCAGATACTTTCATTTATCGAAACTTCGAAGTGACGCTTCCGATGCAATCGGGATAAACTCGCTTAACACTTCGAAGAACGGGGGATATTAAAACTACCTTGCGCTACCTGCACGTAACAAATAGAGATTTACTTAAAATAGAAAGCCCGTTAGAAGGTTTAGATTTATGAAAATGGTGGAGTAAAAAGCGAAACTCGAAACTTTCGCTTTTTGCCCCAAAGTAGGACAAAAAGCGAACCTTTTATGTTTTAGGCAGCTAAAAGGTGCGTGTATTTATAAGTTATCGGCTATTCTATTACAACAGTGCTAACACTAAATGACAGTGCTTAATTGAAACAGCTTTCCCCCAGATGCAGAAGCCATTTCCTAATTTTAAACACCCCCTTTTTTGTCCTCCGAAACTTCGGTAGCCTTTGCGTTGGTCCCGCTCTGCGGGACAGTCAGAAGTTTCGAGATAAAAAAGAAATAGAATAAGGTTCCCCTAAAAACCTTCCCTATTCACAACTACCCGCCTAAACAAAGCACTGCCTTTTGCGCAGAGCCAGTCCTAAACGGGCGGAGCCATCGTTTAGGTCGATTCTTTTGGTTCGTTTTCTTTTAAAGAAAATGAACAAGAAAAAACTCTTTTATCTCACAGGCCGAGGAGCCTAAACAGCAAGAACCATCGTTTTGGCGGTAGCTCCTCTTCTTCTAAAGAAACGAAACAGAAAACAACAATCTCCTCATTATCAAGCCTATTCATCAACCGCTCCTCTCCAATCAAAAAACTGTCTTCGTCATGTAAGCCTCTGGCCCCGGCATGCACCGATCTGGCCCCGACCCGTACCACTCTGTCTTCCACCGGAACCCATCTGTCCTTAACCAGAATCGCTCTGGCTTCAACCCGAAAGGCACTGGCCCCGGCCTGAATCACTCCGGCTGCCACCGGATTAACTCTGGCTGGCACCTTAATCGCTCTGGCTGCTACATTTATTAGCATGGCTTTGGCAAGTAGGCCACTGGCGGTTGCAAGAACCGTTCTGGCCGAGGCTAGAACCACCCTGGCGGTCGCTTGAACCACCCCTTTTCTAACCCGCAATACCTCCCCGGGCGCCTGAATCATCCCGAAAACGGGTTTCCCTAATCCGCATAAAACTTATATATCAATTGTCACAGTTTTGTCATCTTTTAAAAGAAAAGTTAAAAGCATATAACCCACGTACAATATTTAAAATAGGGTTTTCGTTTTCATGATAAATCAAATTGTTATGACACAGAAACAAATCAACCGTCTGAATGCAGCGGTCGCAACAACCAACTTCTGCGACACAGCTGCCGCAGACACAGCATCCATTACAGCCTTTGCAGTGTTGGTATTGCTCATCAAAAGCAAAATTCTCATTGTGCAAAGTTTCAACCAACTGGGTGATACACCCACCAAAGGGGTCACCCTCAACACAAAAGCACTTCGCAAAGCGCTGATAGAGCACATCTACAAGTTGGCCAATGCCATCTACTCCTATGCGGCAGGGCTCCCCACCCCCGATGAAGACCTGATGGCCCAATCGAAACTTGCAAAAAACACGCTCGATGACATATCCAATGAACAGTGCGCCACCGAGTGCGACCGCATTCAGAAATTAGCGGCTTCACTGGGTGTTCTCATTGAGCCGTATGGCGCTTC
>JAZKEP010000190.1:0-12891 GCA_040387015.1 Bacteroidota bacterium | reverse complement strand
CGCTATTACCGATAGCGGAAGCCTGGTAACGCTTTTCCTCACCAGCTATGGCGACCCGCGCGCTGCAATAGTAACCCGCAGCAATGCAAAAACACAAGCCGATCTTGTGCTGAACGACATCATGGATAACCTGCTTGCTAAACAATTGGATAAAATGGCCAACACGCTGCGGTTTACCAACCCTTCCTGGTGGAACCAGTATCATCTCAGCCGCGAAATCCTCGACTTGGGAACAACCTTTACAAAACTTCGCGCAAACTGCGTGGATGTAAACGGCAACCCGCTCAAAGATATAGTAGTGTCGTTGTTTCAGAATGGAGTTTTCATCAGGTCTAAAAAAACAGATATAGAAGGCCTGGTTTCTATGGTAAAAATAAAACCCGGCAACTACGATATTAAGTTTGAAAAAGAAGGTCTCACTACACAAATAATATTCGATTATCATTTTGCTCCCGGCAGCGAGAAAATTCATCACATTACTATGCTGGCGGGCGGTGGCAGCACTATCACCATCATCCGCGAAGGCGACATCCCTTCCCCCGGTCAGGTACCTATCAACCTAATAGGAGTCAACGGCACTCCCGCCTCTATGGTCACCATTGAAGTAACAGGCCCCGCAGGCGTGCGCTTTGGTGCAGTAGCCAACGAAATTGATCCACCGGGCCCCATACACTTCGATAAAGAAACAGGCTCCATTACCATGACGCTCGATATGTTTATTGAACTTTGCGGTTTCGGCCCCGGCCTTAATATTCTCGTGGCTCAAAACATCGGCATGGTGCTTACACATTACAAACTCACTTTCACCAACCTGGAGCCGTAAATCCGATACTTCCATAAGCTAAAAAAGGAGGGAATCTCTCCCGCCTTTTTTAGGTTACTGTTATCCCGCTAAAATCCATGGGAGGCCAAACAGCCATTATCAACGTATACTCACCCGCTTTAAGTTGAGCAGGTTCAGGCCATTGGCGGTTAATCCATCAATATTCTTTTGAGAGAAGCGAAGCACTTCATCATAGTAAAGCGGAACCACGGGAGCTTCTTCAATAATTATCTGCTCCATTTGATGATAGAGTTCAAAACGCTTTGCATCATAATTCTCGGCCAAAGCCATTTTATACAATTCGTCAAACTGTTGGTTGTTGAAGCGGGTGTAATTAGGCGGTGAGCTATTTTTACTATAGAAAACGGCAAAATAATTTTCGGCATCGGGATAATCAGCCAGCCAGCTTCCCCGGAAGAAATCAACTTTCCCCTGGCTCATCCATTCGCGCAAAATAGAAGGCTGCGAGATTTCAACTTTAATATTCAAACCCAACTGCTCTAATTGCTTACTGATAAAAAGCGCATACTCTTTATACGTTTCATTGGTGTAAAGTTTTATTTCGGGTAAGCCCTTGCCATTCTCATGGCCGTCTTCTTTCAAAAGCTGCTTTGCTTTCTCCAAATCATAGCTGTAACCTTTTACCTTTTCTGCATCAAAGGAAGGAAGTCCGAACGGAGTAAAGCCACTCTCGGCAGGTTTGCCGACCCCGTTGCGCAGATACTTCAACATTTCCTTTTTGTCGAAACCATAATTTATTGCCTGGCGAAGTTTTTTGCTGAGTGCTGAACTTCCTGTAGTGAGAAAACCAAGATACTCCGTATTGAGATAAGGCGTTTTAAGCAGATTGAATTTATCTTTCAATTCTGCTTTCATATTACCATCCTCATCCAGCACTTCGTCAATATAGCTGGCATCAATACTGTTGATGAAATCAAGTTCTTTCTGCTTAAAGCTTAAATACTCGGTCTTCTTGTTATCAATAAAACTGATTTTTATTCCATCGAGGTAGGGAAGCGCATTGCCTTTTTCATCGCGTTCAAAGTAATTCGGGTTCTTTATCAGAATAAGAGCAGTGCCTTCTTTCCAGTTCTTAAACATGAAAGGACCGGTGCCCACCGGATGCGCACGAAAATCTGCTCCATACTTTTTGACAGCTTCCTCGGGAATGACAGAGCAGTATTGCATAGAAAGAATTCCCAGCATGGGCCGAAACGGGTTCAACAACTTCACCTGAAAAGTGGAATCATTGATAGCGACAAAGGGGGTAATGCCATCAATACTATTGTTGAAAATCCATGCACCGGGGCTGGCAACTTTGGGATCCATAATCCTTTTAAAGCTATACACCACATCCTTTGCATTTACACTCCTGCCCTTTCCACCTTCAAAACATGCATTGTCGTGAAACTTTACATCGGTGCGCAAATGAAAAATGTAAGTCTTTCCATCTTCGGAGATGTCCCAGCTTTTAGCAAGCGAAGGTTGCGTGTTCAAATCATCATCCAGCTGAACCAATGAATTATATAGCTGGTTGCAACTCCAGATAGTGGACTGGTCTTTAGCAAAAGCAGGGTCCAACGAAGCAACACCGCTGCTTTGGTTAAAGCGAAAGAATTTTTGTTTGCCGCCTGAGGAGTTATTGCAGGAGTTACAGGAATAATAGACAGCAGCCAACAGGCAACAGACAACAGACTGTACAAGGAGAGCGTGTTTTTTCATTCAGTGGATTTAATTTGCCAAATGTAAAAAAACAAAGGAGCGTCTGTTTAAATATAAAACCTATTGCTATGCACAATGACAGATAGAGTCCGGTTTAAACGAAAACGATAGCCAGCATCTGTTAGAGCGTATTGTGTTATTCATCCTGTTATTTATCAACATTTACTAGCTATTTAGGATAAGATTTTCGTTTGGACGGATAATAAAAAAGCGCATATTCGCGTTCCTATTAACTAAAACAAAAACAAATGAAAAAACTATTGTTATTCCTTTCTATCATCAGTATTTCTTACTCCGGCTATAGTGCCGAAAGCGAAGGCGTATTGGATTTCAGAAATATTTTCTGGGGCACTCCGAAAGACTCTGTTTGGAGAGATGGCAAAAAACTTGAATTTATCAAAGACCGCACCTCGCTTATTAAAGATGCCTACTACCTTAATGGAGATGACATGACTGTGGGTGCTGTTAAACTTGATAAGGTCCTTTATATATTTAATGAGGAGAATCGCTTTTACAAGGCTTTTTTACAAGGCGATGTAAATGAAAAAGAAGATATAAAATTCATTCTTACTTATAAATTCGGGGATTATCGCAATGAAAGTTTTGTGGATGACAGCCACATTATGCAATGGCTGGTAAAGGATGTGACCTTTACTTTAAAAGAAATCAACAAATCGCGTTTCGAGTTGAGCATTGAGAGCAGTTGGCAGGCAAGTGAAAACTATAAAAAGAATACAAGCGTTGACGATTTTTAATTGAATCACTAACGTTTTTTGTTTAGAAGCCTCGGAAATGTAAACCCGAGGCTTTTTTATGCAAAAAACATTCGCATCATTTGAAACTGTAATAAATAACTCTAGATTTGACCAGGAAACACAACACAAATGCCTTATTTATTGCCTTTTTGGGATATAAATTGCTTAGTTGCATATAATTTCAAAAAAACACTTGACAAGGTATGTTTGACCATTTATATTGTCATCACAAATTATTTAGCACACATTTAAAAACTTTGTTTTAACCTTTAAAAAGTAAAAAAATGAATCGTTTAAAAAACATATTCGGAGTTGCCCTCCTGGCCATATCGCTTAACTCTTCTGCGGCAGATTGTCCTGCGCTTTCGGGTGAGTTTACCATCGGAGCCAGTGAGAATGCAGATTTCGCCTCCATGAATGATGCGGTTAATGCCCTTAAATGTGGTGGCGTTGCCGGTCCTGTAATTTTCCTATTGGAAGATGGGACTTATTCAGAACGGGTTGTTCTTTCTGCCGTCAACGGAGCATCTGCTTTTAATACCATCACTTTTGAATCCAAATCAGGAAACAATGCTGATGTAAAAATAAGCCACGGTGCATCTGACGCTACAATGGTTCTAAACGGGGCCACCTATGTTAGCTTTGAAAATCTTACGATTGATCATAAGTCTTCTACTTATGGAAGTAGTATGCGGGTAGATGGCAAATCCAGCAACCTTAGCTTTAAAGGAGTGGTATTTGAGGGTGTAGAGGTTTCCAGAACAGGATCTAACAGTGCAACCGTTCACTTTGCCGACAACGCACCTATAACCGAAATTTCATTCGAAGATTGTGAGATTAACAATGGCAGTGTTGGAATTTATAAAGGCGGCAAAAATGCCGATGTAATGGATACCAAAACTTCAATTTCAGGTACCTTATTCTTTAATCAATATGAGTCGGGTCTTTCGCTTACAAACGAAGATGCTCCTCTTATCACTAACAATGTAATTAGCACCCTTTCAAGTTTTCCTACGTTCAAGGCTATAAATCTTGATAATGTAGCGAACAATGTAATTATCAGCAACAACATAGTTAACGCAGCTAACGGCTCATTAGGGTTAGCCATGAACAACTGTACCGGACAGGGAACAAGTCTTGGACAAATCACTAACAATTCATTTGCGGTGGGTGGTAATGGTGAGACCTTTGGGGTTTATCTTTCTGGCAATACCGACAATCAGGTTTTGAATTTTAATCGGATCAAGCTAACCATCAACGGTGATCAGAAAGCAAACCAAGGTTTTTACAAAAATGCCGGCTCAGGAAATAACATTAACTTGACCAATAACATCCTGTATGATCTCAAATCGGGAGGTTATACTATTATTGGAAATACCTACAAAGACCACTTTAATCAATTGCCTTCGCAAAGTAACCCCTCGCTTTCAGTTTCAGCCAATGGAATTATGATTGAGAAAGTTACACCGGTTAAGTAAACTGATAATTGAAACAATATCTTTACGGTTCTGAGTAAAATCAGGACCGTTTTTTTTGTTTAAGTATTCCTATTTTCACTTCGCCAGAAGGAAGCCAGCTATGAATACCTTTCCTGTAAGTAACAAGGATTTTTTTGAAAATTATGCCGAAGCTGTCCTTATAACTGACAAGGAGAATACACCCCTTTATGGCAACCCTTCTTTTACCAAACTCACCGGATTCAGCGCTGATAATCTGATCCTTTTCAAAACCAACAGTTTTTTAAATCCGGTTGAAAATATACTTGAGAGACTTCAAAAGGCTTTCCGCTGGGAAACCGATTTAACTAAACATGATGGGACTGTTTTAACTGTAAGCTCAACAGTATCAAAAATCATTTTACCCGATCAATCTGAAGGCAGGGTATATACCATAAATAGCGCACATGCATCCCCAGCCCAACTATTGCTAAAAGAAACAGAGACACTTTTATCAGAAGTAAAAAGTGAACTTGCAGAGACAGAAAAAAAAATGGTTAAAACTAATGAAGAAATGGATCAACTGACATATGTAGTATCTCATGATATGCAGGAGCCTTTGCGTATGATAGTAAGCTATATCCAGTTAATGCAAAAAAGTATAGATCAGGGTAAGGGAGAGCAGGTGAAAGAGTTCATGAAATTTGTAACGGATGGGGCAGAAAGAATGCAATCGCTCATTGCAGATTTGTTACAACTTTCAAGGGTTAACAGAAAAGGGGACCTGTTTACAAAATCTGACTTAAATGAAATTGTTTCCATTGCCCTAAC
This sequence comes from Bacteroidota bacterium, assembly GCA_040387015.1. Classification (GTDB taxonomy): domain Bacteria; phylum Bacteroidota; class Bacteroidia; order Chitinophagales; family LD1; genus Bog-950. The sequence goes on along the minus strand of JAZKEP010000190.1, from coordinate 7,324 downwards.
TCACCTGGCTAGCCAAATTAGAACAAATGGAGTAGATGTTACAGTTGATAAACTTCCAATAGTTAACGGAGATCCCTCCCAAATAGTAAGATTGTTTCAAAACCTTCTCGACAATGCCATCAAATTTACAGATCCCGAACGGAAACCTGAAATATTAATTTCCGTTACAGATCAAAAGACAGATTATCTTTTTTCTATAAAAGATAATGGAATCGGAATTGAGAAAAAGTATTTTGATCGTATATTCGTTATCTTTCAAAGATTACATTCGCGCAGTGAGTATGAAGGAACCGGAGTTGGCTTGGCGGTATGTAAAAAAATAGTAGAGCGCCACGGTGGTACCATCTGGATTGACTCAGAGGTAGGAAAAGGGAGCACGTTCTATTTTACGATTAAAAAATAATCTAGCATTTATATGAACTTTCCGATGGAACAAAAAGTGAACCCCCGAATTTTATTGGTAGAAGATAATCGCGGTGATATACGCTTAACTCAGGAGGCATTAAAAGAAAGTCAACTGGATATACATCTTGATGTTGTGATGGATGGAGAACAAGCTTTAGATTTCCTGTTCAAAAGGAATAAGTACATCGATTCCGTAACTCCGCACATCATTCTCCTTGATTTGAATCTTCCTAAAAAAACAGGCCTTGACGTCTTGAAGGAAGTTAAGTCTCATGATACTTTAAAAAGGATTCCAATTATTTTACTTACAACTTCAGATGCCGCTCATGACATTTCCAGAGCCTATAACCTTCATGCAAATTGCTACATTCTGAAACCGGTTGACTTTGAAGATTTTTCAAAAGTTATTAAACTGATTGAAACCTATTGGTTTAACACCGTTCAACTTTCGCCCGCTTAATACGATGTCTATGGCCCAACAGGAACTTAAAGTTTTACTGATTGAAGATAATCCAGGAGATGCTTTTCTGATAAAGTTCTATCTTGGTGAGTCCACGTCCCCTTTGTTTAATGTTTCACATGCCGAAACTGTAAAAGCTGCGCATGACCTGCTTTTACAAAACAAATTTGACATCATTCTTAGTGACATGAATTTACCGGACAGCTTTGGGGTTGACACCATCAAATCAATTCTCGGAAAGTTTCCAGGTAACTTAGTAATAGTGCTGACGGGCTTAACTGACGAAGAGGTGGGATTAGAAACGGTACGATACGGGGCACAGGACTTTTTGGTAAAAGGTAAATTTGATAGCAAAGTTTTGATTTCAACAGTAATGTTCGCTTTTGAACGTTTCAAATTGAACAAACAAATTGATACGGTCTCTAAACAATTGGATGAAGAAAATTTTCGTTTGGATAGTATACAGCGCCTGCTAAATGTTGGCTATATAGAATTCGATAAAAAAAGCAATGTGTTCTTTCGATCAGATTTTGCTTTGGAACTTACGGGTTCCAATATTGATGACCAAAATACAAGCCTGGAAGATGCACTAAACATCGTTGATAATCCGGATCAGTTGAGAGAAACTATAAAAGTAATCCTTGCCAAAGGAGGTAGAGGGGAGTTTCGTTATAAGAGGAAGAATGATAACAACGAATACCGCATGGTTTATGAAGGTAACAATGGTAAATTTTGCGGAGTCATTCAAAAGCTATCGTAACCGCCATCTGTGTTGAGTATAGCAGGTTCAAACAAATTATTTTGTTTAATATTTCTCCGGTTCGAGAACTCTGCCAGGATAGAGTAGTGTTTCAGATTGGGTATATTCAACCCAGGATAGTATGCAAAACTAATTTCGAAAAAATCAATCCCAAACTTTAAGTTTCTCAAGCGAATACCGGCTCCATAACCTTGATTCAATTGAAACCCGGAACCAGAACCTTTTTGCACAATAGCAACATCTGCAAAGACAAATGCTGCTGAAGAAAAGCCCAATATTTTAAAAGTGGGATAGATATCAGTTTCAAAATTGAAAACATAACTTCTGCTTCCGCGTATAGAATTCACAAAAATGCCGCGCAAGCCGCTGTTACTGTTTACTACAATTTCCTTTCCGAGCGGCCGATTAAATCCGAAATTCAGAGTAGCGGAAACAAACTGCCGCATCATAAACTTACGCCCCAACTTTACAGGACTTGAGTAGAATCTTTCGCTGATATTAAAAAGAATTTGCTGATAGGAGTCCCTCTTTGTGAAACCACCATATGTTAACCGAGTATTCAGGTAACCAACCTTACCTAAATATTTTCCGTAATCCATAGACAACCCCGAGTAAAAACGCTTTTGCAACTCCTCGTCATAATCAAAACCGAGAATAAGAGCCATATTCAATCCTTTGCTAAAATACTCGGCCTCATCTAGATAATAAGCAGAATGGTCAACATAATAATCCCAATTTGCAAAACCGATACTTCCAAGAAAATACATCCGGTCGACAAAATTTTGCGAATTATCAGCATTTCGAATAAAAGGGCGCTTTAGGTAATCAAAGCGAAACATTCGTGCAGAAAGAATCAATCTGATCAAATCATTTTTCTTGCCAATGTTACCCGGAATCCGAAACGCGGTTGCCAGCCATACATCTTGCTTGTTATAGAAGATATTGGTAGGGATAGATGCTGCTAAGGAGTTCTCTGCTATACCGTTTTCTTGAAAAACACCCGCTTTAATGTGACCTGCCCAACGGCTACTTGCCGAAAAAAATTTACGCCTTATTTCAATCTTCCCTCCTCTTTCTAAATTATCGTACGTGTACTCAAATCTCATGTTAATTTGAGATTTTTTAATATTCTCATATATGTAATTACCACTCGCAGTATAGAAATTATCCTTCCGATAGTTAAAAGAAATATTATTTGAAATTGACTGCGGCAAACCCAAGAAATTACGAAACTGAATACCTGCTTGAATTTTATTAAACTGTACACTGCTGCTTAAACTCCAACTCCATCTATCCTGCACCATCACTAAAACATCAATCAAAGTCTCACTCCCATCAACGGGAAGCATAAATATTTTTATATCCTTAAACGTTCTCCTATCCCATAAATTCCTCTCCGTATCTGCAAACAGAATAGGATTAACTTCATCTCCATGTTTAAACAATAGGTCATTCCTAACCACCCACTCCTTTGTGCTCATTTGAATACTATTAGCGAATTTCTGAAATCGTGTAAAATCAGAGGCTTCAGGAGTTTCAATTGAGACCCCATATGGATCTAGTATTCGGATATCAATGTTACGGACAATTTTCGCTCTATAAGGTTCAAATTCGTCTTTACCTGTGATAATTCTATCGACAGTTCGATCACTATAATTAAGGTAAGAAGCTACAACCAATGTTTTATTGATACCTACTTCAAATTTCCTTTTTTGCTCTTCTCTTCTAAGTTGACTAACGGTTTTATCCAAACACAATTCATCATCATATGGGGTTTGGGCAGAAGACATCCTCATAAATCCCATTATACTAAAAATAAGAATCAGTCTGTAAGGACTTTTCATGCTTTTGTTTACGAAGTCCATTTAAAAGTGGATGAAAGTAAGAAAAAAAGTGCCCGTAAATTATCTGTAATGAAAGTAAGTGATGTTACACTTCACTTGAGTCTATCCAATAGGTAAAATTAGTTAAGCCTTCTTTTACACTATTTTTGCAGGAGTATCTTTACGCCCTCATGAACGCAAGACTTGTCAACATTATTATTGTGGCCATAACATTGGCGCTAATTGGATTAATCATCATCCAGTTAAAATGGATTAATCAGAATTACAAAGTGCGTGAGGAGCGTTTTGACCAAGGCATTTACTTAGCATTGAGTAATGCCGGGCATTCCATTGAACGAAATGAAGCTGTCAGTTATTTTGAGACATCAGGCCTAAACGACTTCGGGCGGAATATTAATAAGATGTACGATACTGTTCAAACTATTAAAACCTACACACCCACATTTACATTGGTTGACTCTATCGGACAACACGCCATGAAATTCGGATTCAGCGACACCTCCGCAGGTTTTGTGTCGCGGTTTATGGGCAGCATTACTTACCTTAAACAGCGGGCGGAAAAACTACATGAACATCCAAAAAATGAAGATGTGACCATGACCGATGAGGAAAGAGAGCATCGTATTATTGACATGCAATTCAGTAAATACAATAGGCTTTTTCAGGATCTTGCGATGGAGTTTATGTTGGATGACAAATGTTTAGCGCATCGAATAACAAAAGAGCAGATTGAGGAGCAATTAAATCTTGAATTTAAAAAAGAAGGTATTAATACCCCATATCAATATGCAGTATTCGATAACTGGGCACCAGGAATGTTACTTGGTAATATGAAAATTACAAAAGAAGAAGCCCAAGCCACTAACTTCTATTCCATACCTCTCTTCACAAATGATTTGTATGAGAATTCTGGAATGCTGGTGGTCAATTTCCCTCAAAAAAGAAATTACATTTTCCAATCTATGTGGCTCATGCTTACCGCCACCGGAGCTTTTATCTTCATCATTCTTGCTTCTTTTGGGGGTTCATTTTATATTATTTATCGCCAGAAAAGGCTAGATGAGCTAAAGACTGACTTCATAAACAATATGACACACGAATTCAAAACTCCTGTAGCAACTATCTCTTTGGCCAGTCAAATGCTAAAGAATGACCGTGTGATGGAGAACAAAGAAAAAATTCTCAACTACTCAAATATTATTGATGAAGAAAACAAACGGCTGAGCGGCCATATTGAAAACGTGTTGCAGGCCGCGCGATTAGACCGTGGTGAGTTTAAGTTGAAAATTACTGATATAAATATCCACAATTTACTGAACGATATTGCTGATTCACTCGAACTGCGGATCCAAAGTGAAAAAGGAGAATTGATTCGTCACCTGAATGCCGCAAATCCTGTCGTCAAAGGCGATACATTCTACCTGACCAACGCTTTCTATAATCTTTTTGACAATGCTATAAAGTACAAGAAAGAAGAACACCTGAAAATTACGGTATCCACCCAAAACACCCCAAAAGGAATTCTGATATGGGTGGAAGATGACGGGATTGGGATTTCAAAAGAAAACCAGAAAAAGGTGTTCGAAAAATTCTACAGGGTACCTACTGGAAACATCCACAATGTAAAAGGATTTGGCTTAGGTTTAAGTTACGTAAAGGTAATTTTAGGAATGCATGGGGGCGATATAAAAGTTGAAAGTGAATCAGGAAAAGGAAGCCGTTTTGAAATATTCATTCCTTCAGGTTCTGTTAATTAATTACAAGAAGACACTAATTGTTAAAAAAGAGCGTTTAGCTTTGTATTACTAAAAACACAACGCTATGACAGCAAAACAGAAAATTTTATTGGTAGAAGATGATACAAACCTGGGTAACCTGCTGCAGGATTCTCTTGAGATAAAAAACTATGAAGTGGTTTTAAAGCGCAATGGAGAAGATGGCTTTATTGAATTTAAAGCCAATAAATATGACATGTGCCTGCTGGATGTAATGATGCCTAAGAAAGACGGATATACGCTGGCAAAGGAAATCAGAAGACTGAATCCTAACATTCCCATCATCTTTCTGACTGCTAAAAACATGAAAGAAGATACCATAGAAGGATTAAAACTGGGTGCAGATGACTATATAAATAAGCCCTTCAGCATGGAAGAATTGATACTACGCATGGAAAATATCTTTAAACGATTACCGAAATCTGAAGCCAGCACTCAGAATAAATTTAAAATAGGAAAGTTTGATTTTGACAATACCCTTCGAACTTTAAAGACAGGGAATAGCGAAGTCAAGTTGACAACAAAAGAATCTGAGCTGCTTAAAATGTTAGCTATCTATCTCGACCGTATTCTTGAACGGGAGGTTGCTTTAAACGAAGTGTGGGGAACCGATTCTTATTTTGCCGGTAGAAGTATGGATGTGTACATTGCCAAACTTCGCAAGTATCTAAAAGAAGATCCTGCCGTTGAAATCATGAACGTTCATGGAACAGGATTTAAATTGATAGTTAAGAAGTAGTGAAATCTTGGTCGAATCTAAGTTAGCACTAAGCACCTGCATTAAATTAAAACAATAAAGGCTGTCTCAATGATTATGAGACAGCCTTTATTGTTTTAACTCTATCCGCTTTTTATTCGGATTTCACAATCCTGATTACCTGTACTTTATCCCCTTGATTTACTTCAAGTAAATAAACTCCCTTTGCCAAGGTTGTGCCAAAAGTAATATCACTTTCAAACGGAATGCTTATCCTGCTCTCAATCAATTGACCCAAGATGTCATATATCCGAATTGAAAGGTTCTCTTCTTCTAAACCCGATACATTCAAATGGAATACATCAGAGAATGGATTTGGATACACCTTTACACGAAACTCCGTATTCTCATTTTCAGCACTTTCCTCGTCATCCGCGTTTTGTTTTGCGTTACAATTTGCGGCACTAACATTTAGGAATTCTTCTTGACTTGTTCCGCAGTTGTTGGTTAAACTTACTTTGACTTTACCATTTTTATTGCTCCAGTTTACTATAATGGTGTTTGTTCCTTGCCCCGACATTATCGTAGCATTAGTAACACTCCAGTTATAAGCTGTAACGCCCGAAACTAAAGGCGTAGAATAAACAAGTCCTGTAGCGTTTTTGCAAACAACTGTCAGACCGCTTATTGATTGAGGTCTATCCGGTTTAGAATCTTCATCAACCCCTCTTTTGCAGTTATCATCTATGCCATTACAAATTTCTGTTGCATCCGGATGAACGGCAGGGTTGGTATCATCACAGTCAGTTCTGTTTGTAACATAACCCGGAGGTGCCGAACACGCCTCAATTGTGACATTCACATTTCCAAAGCCATCACCGTCTGCATCTGCATAGTAGGTAGAAAGCCGGCTGCTGCCTTCATCAATCTGTCCATTGCAATTATCGTCAATCCCATTACATAATTCTGTTGCGCCAGGGTATACAGCATTGTTCGAATCATTGCAATCATTGCCATTTGCCACATAGCCCGCTGGCGGTGAACATGCTTGTATTGTTGAAGAAACATTTCCAAATCTATCATTGTCAGCATCAAGATAGAATGTCAATAACACTCCTTCATCCGCTGTGCCGTCACAGTCATCATCGATGCCATTGCATATTTCTGCTGCTCCCGGATTGATTGCTCCGTCTGTGTCATCGCAGTCCGTAGCATCCGATACATAGCCCGAAGGCGCTCCGTCACAGGTGCTCGTCTCTACCGAAGCATCTCCGTAACCGTCTCCGTCTGCATCTGCATAATAGGTCGTGAATGTGATACCGTTGTCGGCTGTGCCGTCACAGTCATCATCGATGCCATTGCATATTTCTGCTGCTCCCGGAT